>NZ_JBGLYK010000113.1:0-18195 GCF_047304025.1 Pseudomonas sp. Pseusp97
GCGCAGCAGGGCGCGGATGCGCGCCAGCAGCACGCGCGGGCGCACCGGCTTGCACACGTAGTCGTCGGCGCCCATCTCCAGGCCCTGCACCTGGTCCATGTCGTCGGTGCGCGCGGTAAGCATCAGGATCGGCCCGTCGTAGTCCGGGCGCAGGCGCTTGCAGATGGACAGCCCATCCTCGCCCGGCAGCATCAGGTCGAGCACCACCAGGTCCGGCCGCTCGGCCAGCACCCGCTCCACCGCCTTGCCGCCGTGGGACTCGATGGACACCGCGAGGCCGTTGCTCTCCAGGTAATCCTGGGTCAGCTCGGCCAGTCGCTGGTCGTCCTCGACGATGAGAATGCGCGCTTCTTGTTCCACCTTGCCTCCTGATGCGCCATGAGCGGGCACGGGCATTCCTACTATAGAGAGTGCCCCTGCAGAGCCCGCCAAAGCGGCCGGCATTGTAGCCAGATTGCCAGCGTCGCCGCACGCCAACGGCGTAAACAGGCATTGCGCAGGAAGGTCAAGGGCTGCACGGTGAGAAACACTACATATTGTGGTAGTGTTCCTCACCGCGCAGTGCCCCTGAGGCGTGTGAAAAATCTGTCGCCAAGCACGACGAACGGTGAAAGGCAGACAACATCAGGGATAGCGCGAGTTGCCCCGCTTCACCCACATTCCATGCACATTTTATCCACAGCTTTTCCCCGTCACCCCGCCTTGCAAACACCCCCTTAGCGCATTATCTTGTATCCCCGTTGCGGCATACCCCTACATCTTGGGGTTGCAGCGACGAACCGGACACAAGAAGAAAGTCGAAATCCCGAGCCTGTCCCATGGCTCCTCCGGTTCCACCACAACGTATTCCAGACGTATTGATGTGCCAGGCGGCCCCGCCCGCAAGGAGCGATTCATGTCGATGGAAATGCGGTACGGGTGTTGCAACGTAACGTTCAACACCACTAGGTATTGTGGTCCCGGCCCGTAAAGCCGGCACCCGAGTCGGGCCAGGGAGGCGCTTCGGGTCATCCCCCCTGTTCCAGAAGAATTCCCGCTCGCGGCTGCAATCGCGGGCGACTGCTCTTTTTGCTCTTTGTTTTTGCTCTTTGCCTTTGAGAACGGCGCCCCGGGCGTCGGCACCGAACCCATTACGAGAACGTGGAGACAACCACCCATGCAAATCGACACCACTCGCGAGAACCCGCAGGCCGCAGCGCCGCAGGCCGCCGAATCCGCCCAGGATCTGGCTGCCACCGCGCCCGGCCAGCTGCGCGTGATCAAGCGCAACGGCACCGTAGTTCCCTACACCGATGACAAGATCACCGTAGCCATCACCAAGGCGTTCCTCGCCGTGGAAGGCGGCACCGCCGCCGCCTCGTCGCGCATCCATGAGACCGTGCGCCGCCTGACCGAACAGGTCACCGCGACCTTCAAGCGCCGCATGCCCTCCGGTGGCACCATCCACATCGAAGAAATCCAGGACCAGGTCGAACTGTCCCTGATGCGCGCCGGCGAGCAGAAAGTCGCCCGCGACTACGTGATCTACCGCGAAGCCCGCGCCAACGAGCGCAAGACCGCCGGTAACGCCAGCGACATCGCCCAGCCGCACCCGAGCATCCGCATCACCAAGGCCGACGGCAGCACCCAGCCGCTGGACATGGGTCGCCTGCAGACCATCATCCGCGAAGCCTGCGAAGGCCTGGCCGAAGTCGATGGCGCGCTGATCGAACGCGAGACCCTGAAGAACCTGTACGACGGCGTCGCCGAGAAGGACGTCAACACCGCCCTGGTGATGACCGCCCGTACCCTGGTCGAGCGCGAGCCGAACTACTCCTACGTCACCGCCCGCCTGCTGATGGACACCCTGCGCGCCGAAGCCCTGGGCTTCCTGGGCGTCGCCGAGAGCGCCACTCACCACGAGATGGCTGACCTCTACGCACCGGCACTGGCCGCCTACGTCGAGAAAGGCTCCGAGTTCGAGCTGATCGACAGCAAGCTGAAAGAGTACGACCTGGCCAAGCTGGGCGCCGCCATCAACCACGAGCGCGACCAGCAGTTCACCTACCTCGGCCTGCAGACCCTGTACGACCGCTACTTCATCCACAAGGATGGCATCCGTTTCGAACTGCCGCAGGTCTTCTTCATGCGCGTGGCCATGGGCCTGGCCATCGAAGAGAAGGACCGTGAAGCTCGCGCCATCGAGTTCTACAACCTGCTCTCCTCGTTCGACTACATGTCGTCGACCCCGACCCTGTTCAACGCCGGCACCCTGCGTCCGCAGCTCTCCAGCTGCTACCTGACCACCGTTCCGGACGACCTGTCGGGCATCTACAACGCCATCCACGACAACGCCATGCTGTCCAAATTCGCAGGCGGCCTGGGCAACGACTGGACTCCGGTCCGCGCGCTGGGCTCCTACATCAAGGGCACCAACGGCAAGTCCCAGGGCGTGGTTCCGTTCCTCAAAGTGGTGAACGACACCGCCGTGGCCGTGAACCAGGGTGGCAAGCGCAAGGGCGCCGTCTGCGCCTACCTGGAAACCTGGCACCTGGACATCGAGGAATTCCTCGAGCTGCGCAAGAACACCGGTGACGACCGTCGCCGCACCCACGACATGAACACCGCGAACTGGATTCCGGACCTGTTCATGAAGCGCGTCTTCGACGACGGCAAGTGGACCCTGTTCTCCCCGTCGGAAGTTCCGGACCTGCACGATCTGACCGGCAAGGCCTTCGAAGAGCGCTACGAGTATTACGAAGCCCTGACCGAGTACAACAAGATCAAGGTGTTCAAGGTCGTCCAGGCCAAGGACCTGTGGCGCAAGATGCTCTCCATGCTCTTCGAGACCGGCCACCCGTGGCTGACCTTCAAGGACCCATGCAACCTGCGCAGCCCGCAGCAGCACGTGGGCGTGGTGCACAGCTCGAACCTGTGCACCGAGATCACCCTGAACACCAACAAGGACGAGATCGCGGTCTGCAACCTGGGCTCGATCAACCTGGTCAACCACATCGTCGACGGCAAGCTGGACACCGCCAAGCTCGAGAAGACCGTGAAGACCGCCGTGCGCATGCTCGATAACGTCATCGACATCAACTACTACTCGGTCCCGCAGGCTCGCAACTCGAACCTCAAGCACCGCCCGGTTGGCCTGGGCATCATGGGCTTCCAGGACGCGCTGTACCTGCAGCACATCCCGTACGGCTCCGACGCGGCCATCGAGTTCGCCGACAAGTCCATGGAAGCGGTGAGCTACTTCGCCATCCAGGCTTCCTGTGACCTGGCCGACGAGCGTGGCGCCTACGAGACCTTCGACGGTTCCCTGTGGTCCAAGGGCATCCTGCCGCTGGACTCCCAGCAGATCCTCATCGAGGCCCGTGGCCAGAAGTACATCGACGTCGACCTGACCGAATCCCTCGACTGGGCTCCGGTACGTGCCCGCGTACAGAAAGGCATCCGCAACTCGAACATCATGGCCATCGCGCCGACCGCGACCATCGCCAACATCACCGGCGTATCGCAGTCCATCGAGCCGACCTACCAGAACCTGTACGTGAAATCGAACCTCTCCGGCGAATTCACCGTGATCAACCCCTACCTGGTTCGCGACCTCAAAGTGCGCGGCCTGTGGGACCCGGTCATGGTCAACGACCTGAAGTACTACGACGGCTCCGTGCAGCAGATCGAGCGCATCCCGCAAGACCTGAAGGACCTGTACGCCACCGCCTTCGAAGTCGAGACCAAGTGGATCGTCGACGCCGCCAGCCGCCGCCAGAAGTGGATCGACCAGGCCCAGTCGCTGAACCTCTACATCGCCGGCGCCTCGGGCAAGAAGCTGGACGTGACCTACCGCATGGCCTGGTTCCGTGGTCTGAAGACCACCTACTACCTCCGTGCCCTGGCCGCGACCAGCACCGAGAAGTCCACCATCAACACCGGCAAGCTCAACGCCGTGTCCGCGGGTGGCAACGAAGGCCTGCAAGCCGCACCGGCAGCAGAGCCGCAGCCGGCGCCCGTACCGCAGGCCTGCTCCATCGACAACCCGGACTGCGAAGCCTGCCAGTAAGGTGAGCGCGCCGCGAAAGCGGCGCTGACACCGCAACGGCAGACCGCACGGACTGTCCCCTCCCCCTTCAGGGAGAGGGTTAGGGAGAGGGGCTCTTCGCGGAGCCCTTCCCCGCACTGAACATCCCCTCTCCCTTCAGGGAGAGGGTTAGGGAGAGGGGCTTTCAAGGCCCCTCTGCCCTGAAGAACAACAGCCTCCTCCGCCGCGCCCCGCGCAGGACGGAAGACGCACAAGCTCTTAGCGTGCACCACACGCCACCAGACATCAGGCCGCCCTAGAACGGCCATCCAGAACAGGAGAGGACCCATGCTGAGCTGGGACGAATTCGACAAAGAAGACGCCACCGAAGCCAAGGCCGCCCCGGCCGTCGCCCAGGCCGCCGCGCAGAACGCTGACAAACTCGACGCCGACGCCGCCGGCTCCGTCGAAGAAGCGCGCGCCGTTTCCGCCGACGACTCCGACGCCGTCGCCCGCGCCAAGCAGGCCCTCGACGCCCTGGACATCCAGGAAGGCCTGGACGATCTGGAAGGCTCCGCCGCCCGCGTACAGGTCGGCGACAAGCAGATGATCAACGCCCGCGCCGACCTCAACCAGCTCGTACCCTTCAAGTACGACTGGGCCTGGCAGAAGTATCTGGATGGTTGTGCCAACCACTGGATGCCCCAGGAAGTGAACATGAACGCCGACATTGCCCTGTGGAAGAGCAAGGACGGCCTGTCCGAAGACGAGCGCCGCATCGTCATGCGCAACCTCGGCTTCTTCTCCACCGCCGACTCCCTGGTCGCCAACAACCTGGTGCTGGCCGTCTACCGCCTGATCACCAACCCAGAATGCCGCCAGTACATCCTGCGCCAGGCCTTCGAGGAAGCGATCCACACCCACGCCTACCAGTACTGCATCGAGTCGCTGGGCATGGACGAGGGCGAAATCTTCAACATGTACCACGAGATCCCGAGCGTCGCGAAGAAAGCGTCCTGGGGCCTGAAGTACACCCGCTCGATCTCCGATCCGAAGTTCGAAACCGGCACTCCCGAGACCGACCGCCAGTTCCTGCGCAACCTGATCGCCTACTACTGCGTCCTGGAAGGCATCTTCTTCTACTGCGGCTTCACCCAGATCCTCTCCATGGGCCGCCGCAACAAGATGACCGGCACCGCCGAGCAGTTCCAGTACATCCTGCGCGACGAATCCATGCACCTGAACTTCGGCATCGACGTGATCAACCAGATCAAGATCGAAAACCCGCACCTGTGGGATGCCCAGATGAAGGACGAGGCCACCCAGATGATCCTCCAGGGCACCCAACTGGAGATCGAATACGCTCGCGACACCATGCCGCGCGGCGTGCTGGGCATGAACGCCGCGATGATGGAGGACTACCTCAAGTTCATCGCCAACCGCCGCCTGACCCAGATCGGCCTCAAAGAGGAATACCCGGGCACCAGCAACCCGTTCCCGTGGATGAGCGAAATCATGGACTTGAAGAAAGAGAAGAACTTCTTCGAGACCCGCGTAATCGAGTACCAGACCGGCGGCGCGCTGAGCTGGGACTGACGGAAGTAGTAGCACCACCGCAAGTCAAGACCATTAGAAACGCTGTAGACCGAAATGGATTTTTGGGGCAGTGATTAGAAAGACGAAAAGCCCCGCCTTTGTGCGGGGCTTTTTTATGGAGATATTCAATGACAAGAATTGTGACTCTATACAATCACAAAGGTGGAGTTTCAAAGACCTCCACCACCTTCAATCTTTCATACTACTTGGCGCGCCAGAATAAAAGAGTATTAATTGTTGATGCTGACGCGCAGTGCAACATGACAGAAATTTGCCTCGCACCAACTTTAAAGAATTTAGATGAACAATCTGAGCATACTGGCCAGACAGTAGAGACCCTACCTGGCACCACCTTGCTCGACATACTTAGACCTCGATTCGAAGGTGAGGTCGCCGCAATCGACACAACGGCGATTCAAACCATCCCAATATCAGACAATCTAGACCTTATTAGAGGTAGCGTCGACATAAATTCCGTTGATGACGTTCTCGCAGAAGCCCACAACCAGCGATTCTCAACAAGCGTTCATCAGAAAAGAAACTATGTGGCAATCGGCGACATGCTTGCGAGAATTGGAGCAGAGCGGAATTATGACTATATATTTATTGACGTAGGCCCTAGCTCGGGAGCCCTAACTAGAAGTTGCTTCCTGAGTTCAGACAGCTTTTTCATTCCGATTGCCGCCGACAGATTCAACATCCAGGCTTTGCGAACCCTTAGCCAAATAATCGACCGCTGGATTTCTGAGCATCAACAGATATTTTCCGAGTTTAGCAACCTTGGGCTTCCAGTTAGGCCCGGCCTGCCTAGCTTTTTAGGCGTAATTGCCCAATTCTTCAAACTATACAAAGGAAGACCGAAACCAGGATACGTCCTTTGGATGGAAAGAATCCCAGAAACCATAGAAAAGTACCTTTACCCGGTATTAATTAAACATTCCAGCAGCCAACTTGATCTTACTAGCGGGATCGCACCCAAAGATGCAACAGTCGTGCAAATCCCTGACTTTGGCTCTCTAGCTCCGCTGATGCATGAAACCGGAAAACCAGTATTTGAAATAACCAGAGAGGACACTGGACTACTAGACGAAGATGGAAGAACCTGGGCAGGAAACGTCTGGGGAGAGGCCATCCCTCGCATGGAACGCTACAAGTCCTGCTTTGCCGAAATTGCAAAGCGACTTTAAGGTAGGAGTTAAGAATGTCTAAAACCTTAACACTTCACTACCTAGCCTTTATAGATATCCTGGGCTTCTCCGAGATGGTTGAAATGGACTGCTCAGCGCCTCCTGACGCCGACACATTCAACCTAAACAAGCTTTATGAGACCCACAGCACAACGAAAAAAGCATTAGGCGAACTTGAGGGATATAGCCTAACGCAATTCTCTGACTCTATCGTACTGAGCAGATCATTTAGCCACAACATTGATGATCTTCGGCAATTTCTCTCAATTGTAGCAAAATACCAGGCCGACTTACTATCTAGCGGCCTGCTTTGTAGGGGTGGAATTTCCTTCGGAAAGCATTGCGAAGATAGTTCATTTCTGTTCAGCAAAGCATTAATAAACGCATATTCAATTGAAGCCAAAACAGCCAAATACCCACGAATAGTCGTCGACCAAAACTTACTTCAACTTATAGCCCCTAACAAGCCCGACCTGAAAACACTCCCCCTACTAAAGGGCGATGATAATGAATTTTTCATTCACTACCTATGTAATCTACCTCAACCGGAATCCCTCCAGATAATTGGAGAACTATTAAAACAAAATCAAAGCAAGCAAAACTCCGTAAGAGAGAAAATAATTTGGCTGAGTCGTTATTACGACAAGCTACACAACGAAGAAACCTCCCCCCCCGTACTCTCTGAAATTTGATATAGCGCCCCGAATCCGGGGCGCTTGACCATGATTCTCTATTAGTAATAAATTTGATAAGCGCCTAAGAAACGCGTCACGTAGCGGCAATACTGCTCCCGAAAGCAGCGGTGTACCCATTGAGGTAATGGATATGCCTTTCACCCCCAGCCTTCGCCCCGAAGGCGCTTCGCTGTACCCGCCCTCTTCCCCCTCCTTCCCGGAGGTGCGCCATGTCTGAAGAGTTCCTGATCCCCACCGAATTCATCCGCCACAAGCGCCTGCTGCGCGCCGTGCTGCTGGAAGACCAGTGCTGGTTCTGCGCCCACGACCTGGGCCGGCTGATCGCCTCGCCGTATCTGGCCGAGCGCGTGGAGCGCAACCTCGACGCCGACCAGTTCCGCCGCGCCTGGGTGCGCGATGGCAGCGGCGATTACGTCGATGAACTGATGATCAGCGAGTCGGCGGTGTATGCGGCGCTGATTCACTTCTTCCATCCGGAGAATCGCAGCGTCCGGCAGTGGTTGTCGCTGCATGTGATCCCGGCGCTGCGGGACCAGCATCGGCTGGATGCTGGCGAGCCGAGACGGGAGCTCCTGCGAGGGACGACGACCTTGTCGGTGTTGAAATGGCAGGGCGTCACCTGGGTGCCCTACCAGAACTGGCCCGAGCTGAGCCTCGGGCCGGAGAGCACGACGTAGGATGGCGTGGAGCGGAGCGATACCCATCGCTCTGCTCTTCCCCTTCGACGCAGAGGCGTTCCCGTAGGAGCGGACTTTGTCCGCGATGCTCTTCTTGCCTGAGATTGGGTGTTTCAGCGCCGCTTCGGCGCGCGCGCGGGCTTCGTGTTTCGCCCCGTCGGGCCAGTCCCTTTTGGCAAACGTCGGATAGCCGCCCTCCCGGTCTTGCCCCCGGACATCCGGCTTTTCACTCTGCGAAAAGTACCCTCGGTTCTTCGGCCTCCTGAACGGGGCAGTTCGGCGCGTGGTGTTATTTTTCTGGAAGACCTATTACGGCAAAAACGAGAGCCAGAGCCGAAATTCACGCAGGAGGCGCTCTTCGTAGGAGCGAGCTTGCTCGCGAACCTATCGTGCTCCGGCATTGCCGGTATATCGCGGGAGTGTCTTCGCTACGGGGGGAAACTCTCCGCACAGGCCTGCCTCTCCCCCCGCCCTCTCCCTGAAGGGAGAGGGAGCTATTCGTGCCCGCTCGGGCTTTGGCTTTGGCTTTGGCTTTGGCTTTGGCTTTGGCTTTTTAGAAGACTTCCAGAGAAACATCAGCGCACTCCAGCCTGCCCCGTTCAGGAGGCCTCGTTGAATTGGAGTTTCAGGGGTTGAGCGACATGGATGTCGCGAGAGCCGCGATGGGCCAGGGATGGCCCTTCGCGGCGTGCCCCTGGAACTTCGATTCAACGAGGGAATTTTTCGCCTAAGCGAAAAACCGGATGTCCGGGGCAAGACCTTTGGTTACTTTGGGGCGTTTGCCAAAGTAACTCGCCCGAGGGGGCGAAACCCAATACGTCCGCGCACGCCAAAGCGGCGCAGAAACACCCAACTTCCAGCAAAGGGCGCCGCATTTCAGTGTGCCCAGGCGAGAACGGAGTCCGCCGCGAAGGATTTCGCGGACAAGGTCCGCTCCTACGGGGAAATTCCGTGCCAGGCGGTTCGCGAGCAAGAACTAGGCGTCCCCCTCGGTCCTACAAAAGCAAAAACCGGAGCCTCGCGGGAGGCTCCGGTTTTCATTTCAGCGGGCTGTTACTTGCCAGCCGTCAGCGCGTTGTAGCTGGTGATCAGGTTGCGGTAATCCGGAATGTGGTTCGAGCACAGCGCCGCCAGGCCTTCGATATCGTTGCGCCAGTCGCGGTGCAGCTCACAGGCCACGCCGAACCAGGTCATCAGCTGCGCACCAGCGGCTTCCATCCGACGCCAGGCGGCATCGCGGGTCATCTCGTTGAAGGTGCCGGACGCATCCGCCACCACGAACACATCGAAGCCTTCCGCCAGCGCCGACAGCGCCGGGAATGCCACGCAGACCTCGGTCACCACGCCAGCGATGATCAGTTGCTTCTTGCCGGTGGCCTTCACCGCTTTCACGAAGTCCTCGTTGTCCCAGGCGTTGATCTGGCCGGGGCGAGCAATGTACGGAGCGTCCGGGAACTGCGCTTTCAGCTCAGGCACCAGCGGGCCGTTGGGGCCGGTTTCGAAGCTGGTGGTGAGGATGGTCGGCAGGTTGAAGAACTTCGCCAAGTCGCCCAGCGCCAGCACGTTGTTCTTGAACTTGTCGGGGTCGATGTCGCGGACCAGCGAGAGCAGACCGGCCTGGTGGTCGACCAGCAGTACGGCGGCGTTGTCTTTGTCCAGGCGGTTGTAGGTGGCGTTGGTCATGGTGAAATCCTCGATTTGCTTTCAGTGGGTGCCGGCTGGGCCGGAAGGTTTTGGACTCGCTTTGCAGTGCGTCACTGCATGGAACAAAGATTAATTTCGACACCCATGGCGCACCAGACGGCAAAAATCGCCTCTAGCGTTCCATTATCAGAACGATAGCGACAGACCACTCCTCAAACCCACCATTGCCAAGGCCTGCGCCCCAGAGCAAACGCTGCCCAGACTCGAAGCACCGTCCCAGACCCTTCGGTCTCACGTCCTTCAGAAACCCACCTACCGATGGTCACGCCGGTCTTTACAAGAAATACTGTATTTACATACAGTATTTCCATCCACCCCGAACCGGAGGCCTCCCATGCACGCCGCAACCTACAACCAGCTGTCCGCCCGCGTGAACGCCCTGCTGGCAGACCCGACCACCCTGAAGAACCTCGGCATCACCCTGCGCCGCGAACCCAGCGACGATTCCGCCGCCTGGAGCCAACTGGTCACCGACCTGCGCCAGGCCCCGAACCTGACCCTGCTGCCCCTGCAGGACGGCGCCATCCGCCTGGCGTGGCACAGCTGGCTGGATTGAATAGGGAGCGCGCGGCAGGCCACGCCCGACATGCCCTCCGTCGGCTGAGAAAGCGCAACGCCACTACGCTTCTACGCTCACCTCTGAGGGTATTGCAGTGGAGCGACGCGCGATGAATCTCGACGACGATTTCGACCTCAGCGATTTCAACTTCGATGACCTGAACAGTGATGAACTCAGTCTGGTTCCCATGGAGCCGGCCGCGCCGCCAGTAATGGCCATGCCGGCCAAGGCGAAATTCCAGATCGACACCCGCCACGTTGAACGCCGCTGCAGCGCTGATCGACGACAAACCATCCGCTTCGAAGACGATCGCCGAAAAGGCGACCGGCGCGGTGGTGGCGTCGATCCCTGGGCGAAGACCATCGACTTCTGAACGCAGCGGGCGCCAGGTGATTTGCCGGGGCTTGGGCTGAGCTGCTAGAAAGCGGTATCGCATTCAGGTTTCCGATACCGCCATGAGCGACAGTGACAAACCGAATACCCGTCTCTTCGACCTCGATCTGCTCCGCGCCATCGTCACGGTGGCCGACTGCGGCAGTTTCACCACGGCCGCTGCGCGCCTGCATTCCACCCAGTCCACCGTCAGCCAGAAGATCCGCCGACTGGAGGAAATGGCCGGGCACCGCCTGCTCGAGCGCGGCAACCGCGACGTGCTGCCCACCGACGCGGGCGATACGCTGCTGGGCTACGCCCGACGCCTGCTGGCCTTGAATGACGAGATGGTCGAAGCGCTGTCCGGCGCCACCGTGGCGCTGACGGTGCGTATCGGCGTGCCGGACGACTTCGCCACCGGGCGCACCACCGAGCAACTGGCCGCGTTCAACCGCCGTTACCCCCAGGTGAAACTGGAAGTCACCAGCGGGCTGAGCCGCGACCTGTCCGCCAGCTACGACCGTGGCGAGCTGGACCTGGTGCTGCTCAAGCAGCGGCAGAACGCCCGCGAGGCGGTGGCCTGCTGGCCGGAGAAGACCCGCTGGGTGGATAGTGCAAAGAACGCCTGCATCGAGCTGGACCCGCTGCCCATCGTCACCTTCCCGCCGCGCGGGGTGTACCGCGACGAGATGATCGCCGCGCTGGAATCCATCGGCCGGCGCTGGCACATCAGTTTCACCAGTTCGAGCCTTTCCGGCATCCAGTCTGCCATCGCCGACGGCATGGGCATCGGCCTGCTGCCCCAGCGTGCGGTGACGGCTGATCACGCCGTGCTGCCGAAGAATATCGGGCTACCCTCGGTGGACGTGTTCGAGGTGGCGATGCTGCACCGTCCGGCGGTGGACCCGATGGTGAAGGAGCTGGCACGGGTGCTGTCGCGGGTCCTGGCGCAGGACACAAAGGGCTGATCAGATTCAGAAATCGAATACAGCGGATTCCAACATTTAATTTGTGCATGAAGACGCCGCTGGATATCGTGGCTGCCAGCGACGGCGAGCGCACCGACAAGCGCGCCGCTCTGCACGAATTGCTCACCACGGCGCCGCACGCGCCGGGCAGCAAGACAACAATGAGGAACTACCCCATGGCCAAATCCACCTATTACGCGCCGCACGGCGGGCACCCGGCACAGACCGAGCTGCTCACCGACCGCGCCATGTTCACCGAAGCCTATGCCGTGATCCCCAAGGGCGTGATGCGTGACATCGTCACCAGCCACCTGCCCTTCTGGGACAACATGCGCATGTGGGTCATCGCCCGCCCGCTGTCGGGCTTCGCCGAGACCTTCTCGCAGTACATCGTCGAGCTGGCGCCCCAGGGCGGCAGCGACAAGCCCGAGCAGGACGTCAACGCCGAAGCGGTGCTGTTCATCGTCGAGGGCGAGCTGACCCTGACCCTGCAGGGCGAAGTGCACAAGATGCAGCCGGGCGGCTACGCGTTCATTCCGCCGGGCGCCGACTACAAGGTGCGCAACACCAGCGGCCAGCACACCCGCTTCCACTGGATCCGCAAGCACTACCAGAAAGTCGACGGCGTACCGCTGCCCGAAGCCTTCGTGACCAACGAGCAGGACATCGAACCGCGCGTGATGCCGGACACCGAAGGCCGCTGGAGCACCACCCGCTTCGTCGACATGGCCGACATGCGCCATGACATGCACGTGAACATCGTGAACTTCGAGCCGGGCGGCGTGATTCCGTTCGCCGAGACCCACGTGATGGAACACGGCCTGTACGTGCTGGAAGGCAAGGCGGTGTACCGCCTGAACCAGGACTGGGTCGAGGTGGAAGCCGGCGACTTCATGTGGCTGCGCGCCTTCTGCCCGCAGGCCTGCTACTCCGGCGGCCCCGGTCGCTTCCGCTACCTGCTGTACAAGGATGTGAACCGTCACATGCGCCTGACCCTGAACCAGCCGCACTGAGCGGATGGTTCAGGCGGGAAGTCAGGCTGATTCCCGCAGCAGCGAAAGAAAACCGGCGCCCAGGCGCCGGTTTTTCTTTTTGCCATCGCCTCGCAGCGTGACCCGCCTCGCATGGCAGGCGGCGCCCGGTCTGCTAAAAAGTCAGGTTCAGAGACGTTTCGTACTCGCCGAGGAAGCTTGCACATGGAAGTCCGGTTCCTGCCACAGACCGAGTTCGACAACGTCCACTTCTACCGCGCCTTCACCCTGCTGATCCTGCTGGCGATGACCGTCTTCACGCTGATCAAGATGTTCAGCGGCGTGGTCGGACCGTTCTCCGCCCTGCCCCTCTGCCTGCTGGTGCTGGTCGGGCGCTTCGCCGTGGAATGGCGACGGGTCGCGCGCGCCGAGCCGGCCTTCATCGACAAGGGCGAACTGGTGCTGTGCGGCAAGGGCAGCCACCGGCGGATTCCCCTGGAGAAAGTCAGTTCGCTGCGCAGCCGCCACAGCCTGTTCATGGTGCGGCGCTATCGGTCCTGGTCGGAGCACCTGGCGTTCGTGGAGTTCACCCTGGACAACGGCGAGCGCGTCTCCTCCCTCGCCGAAAGCCGCGTCTTCGAACTACCCGCGGCCTCGGCCACCCTGGCGGCGGTCGAGGCGGCCATCCTCGCGGCGAAGGTGAAGCGCCAGGCCGGCGAGCCCGGCGTCACCAGCAGCCGGTGACGGCTCAGGGCGAGCCGAACATCGCCGTCCAGTAGATGCCCGCGTCGCTCTTCGGGTCCGCCGCGTAGGCCGCGCCCAGTTCGCTGTATTGCGGGTTCATCAGGTTGGCGCAATGGCCGGGGCTGGCCAGCCAGCTCTCCACCACCTTCTGCGCGTTGCCCTGGCCGGCGGCGATGTTCTCGCCGATACGCAGGCCGGCGTAGCCGTTGAGTTCCGCGCGGTCGCCCGGCGTGCTGCCGTCACGGCCCTTGTGGTCGAAATAGTTGTTGTTGGCCATGTCGCGGCTGTGGGCTTCTGCGGTGCCGCCCAGGGTCGCGTTCCAGCTCAGCGCCCCGGCCGGGCCGAAGGCTTGGCCGCCGCACTGGCGGCCCTTGCCGCGCGCGGAATTGATCGCCTGCAGCAGCTGCTGGCCTTCGGCTTCCCAGGTGCCCAGCTTGCCCTGCAGCAGCGGCCGGCCGAGCAGCACGCGCCAGTCATCGCCCTCCCGGACAATGCCGACATCGACGAACTGCGGGTCCAGCAGCACCTGGCAGAAGCTTTCCTGCAGCGCCTTCATGGCCGCCGTCACGTCGCGCGGGCCGGTGAGGCTGAGCATGCGCACGCTGCTCATCGGGTAGCCCGCCTGGTTCAGCGCGGCCTTCCATTCTCCCGCCGAAGCCGGCAGCGCCAGGCGCGGGTCCGGCGACAGCGGCGGCAGCACCTGCGAGGCCTGGCCCGCGCAGGACTGCACCTCGCCACGGTAGGCGTTGATGGCTTCGAGCAGTTGGTCCTGGTCGGCCGCGCTGGCATCGACGGCGGCGAGCAGGCCGAGCGACAACAGCAGGCTACGCAGAAGGAACGGCTGGCTGGGCATGGAGGGCTCCGGTGGTCGAGAAGGGCTCAATGATGCGTGATTTCTCGGCGTTTGGCTGCGCCCGCGCGATTCCGGTTCCGTTGCCGGTCGAGGGAATTTCCGGTGCCACTCAGCGCGGCTGCATCACCTCGACTTCCTGGATGACGAAATCGCGGCGCAGGTACTCCATGCGCCGTTCGTGGAATTCGCGCATGTGCGGCAGCGAGGAGTGAACGGCGAGGTGCTCGCGGCTCTGCCAGACCTCGAAGAAGGTGAACAGGGTCGGGTCGATGGCGTCGCGCAGCATGTGGTACTGGATGCAGCCGTCTTCGGCGCGGCTGGGGGTGAGGTAGGTGCGGAACAGGTCTTCGAAAGCCTGGGATTTTTCCGCGAGGGTGTGGGCCTGGAGGATGAAGGCGTACATCGGGGCAGCTCCTGGGAGGGGAAAGATTGCCGCATCCTGACGCAAATCAATCGACTGAATTAATGAATCTCACGCACGGATCATTTGTCCGAAAACGGGTTTTTCCGCCCTGCTCCGCTCGCTATTCTGCCGCCATCCGATTTCTGACTTAGGGGCCCACACCATGAAAAAGATCCTGCTGATCAATGGCGGCAAGCAGTTCGCCCACTCCGATGGCCGCTACAACGCGACCCTGCACGAAGCCGCCATCGCGCATCTGGACCACGCCGGTTTCGACGTGAAGGAAACCTTCGTCGACGGCGGCTACGACATCCAGGAAGAAGTGCAGAAGATGCTCTGGGCCGACGTCATCGTGTACCAGATGCCCGGCTGGTGGATGGGCGCGCCCTGGACCGTCAAACAGTACATCGACGAGGTGTTCACCGCCGGCCACGGCAGCCTCTACGCCAACGACGGCCGCACCCGCTCCGATGCCTCGCAGAAGTACGGCAGCGGCGGCCTGCTGCAGGGCAAGCAGTACATGATCTCGGCCACCTGGAACGCGCCGCAGCAGGCCTTCGACGACCCGACCGACTTCTTCGAAGGCAAGGGCGTGGACGCGGTGTACTTCCCCTTCCACAAGGCCAACCAGTTCCTGGGCATGAGCCCGCTGCCGACCTTCCTCTGCGTGGACGTGATGAAGCGCCCGAACATCGAGGCCGATGTGCAGCGTTACCAGCAGCACCTGAGCGAAGTGCTGGGCACGGCACAGGCCTGACGGACAGGCGTAGGAGCGGACTTCGTCGGCGAAGGTATCCCGGCCACACCTGAGCTGGGCGGTTCGCGAGCGAGTGCGCTCTGCATCGGCCTACCGTCAGGCAACTGGCATTGGGTTCGTCAGCGGAATCGGCTAGGCTTCGCCCTTTCCTACTGCCTGTTCAGGAGTTATCCCATGGCCCGTGCATCTGCCCGTCACATCCTGGTTTCCAGCGAAGCCAAGTGCAATGAACTGAAGACTGCCATCGAAGGCGGCGCCGACTTCGCCCAGGTGGCGCGCGACAACTCCACCTGCCCGTCCGGCCGCAGCGGCGGCGACCTGGGCAGCTTCCGTCCCGGCCAGATGGTTCGCGAGTTCGACCAGGTCGTGTTCAGCGCGCCGCTGAACGTCGTCCAGGGTCCGGTGAAGACCCAGTTCGGCTACCACCTGGTGGAAGTGACCAGCCGCGAAGACTGATCCGCTTCGCCCGCGCCGCGCCTGTCCCCGGGCGCGGCCTCCGCTCTGATTCTCGCCCCAGATCCCCGTGTCATACCGGCCCGCCCCGGGCCACCAGCATCACGCCCAGCCCCACCAGGATCGAACCGCACAGTCGCGGCATCAGCCGTTGTCCACGCCCCTTGCCCAGCGCGCCGAGCAGCAATGAGGCGAACAGCACGGCAAGCACGTCGGCGGTGGAGAACACCAGGTTGACGATCATCCCCAGGATGAAGAATTGCAGGCCCACCGGCAGGCTCGCGGCCGGGTCGACGAACTGCGGCAGGAAGGTCAGGAAGAACAGCGCCGTCTTGGGGTTGAGCACCTCGACGACGATGCTGTCGCGCAGCACCTGCGGCCGTGCCTCGCCCATGTCGTCGGCGCTTGCGCCCAGGCGGCGCCGGCCGAAGATCATGCTTGCGCCCAGCCAGATCAGGTAGGCCGCGCCGGCCAGCTTCAGCGTGAGGTAGAGATTCGGCGCGTGATGCAGCAGCGCGGCGAGCCCGGCACTGGCCGCGAAGATATGGGCGTAGCAACCCAGGTGGATGCCCAGCGCGGCGTGCAGGCCGGCACGGCGGCCGTGGGCGAGGGTCTGCGAGGTCATGTAGAGGATGGCCGGGCCGGGCATGCAGGCGAAGGCCAGCGTCGCCACGGCGAACGAGGCCCAGTAGGCAGGCAGTGTCATGGTGTGATCCTTCCCTGATCGGGTATCGGCCGGCGCTCATCGAGGCGGCGTCTGGTCCGTGTCGGAAAGGTTAGGGAGCGCGGCTCGCCGGGCACATACGGCAGTTGCCGTATTTTTTCTGCCGGCGTGCGGCGCTAGTCTCTGTCGATCGGCTCGCTTACAGGACGCGCGGCATGCGCACGCAGGCAAGGCACAAGCTCGAATCAGGCGCTGGGCACGCCCAGGCGCACGGCGTAGGCCGCCAGCTCCGCAGTGCTGTGCAGGTCGAGCTTGCGCATGAGGTTTTCGCGGTGCTTGCGCACGGTCAGCGGGCTGATGCTGAAGTGCTCGGCGATCTCCCGCGCGCTGCGACCCTGGGCGGCCAGGGTGAGGATCTGCCGTTCGCGGCGGGTCAGCTCCACGGCCGAGAGCAGGTCGGCATCTCCCTGCGGGCGGGCGTGAGGGCTTTCCAGCATGAAGCGCAGGCTGCGCGCCAGGTAGGGTTGGCCGCTGCGCAGTACCTCGATGGCTTCGAGCAGTTCGGCGGTGTCCTCGCCCTTGCTCAGGTAGCCGTGCACGCCGGCATCGAGCACCGAACGCACGGTGGCGGTTTCCGTGTTGGCGGTGAGCACCAGTATCTTCAGCCGGGGATGGCGCTGGCGCAGTTCCTGGATGAACTGCAGCCGGTTCAGGCCGGGCATGTTCAGGTCGAGCAGGAGCAGGTCCGCGGATACTTCCTGCAGCAGCGCCTGCAGGCGCATGCCGTCCGCCGCCTCGCCGACCACCTCGACGCCTTCCAGGGTCGAGAGCAACAGGCGCAGGCCATCCCGTACGATGCCGTGGTCATCGGCGATGAGCACCCGCAAGTCGCGCTTCCCTTCCATCAACGGTCTCCCTGAGGCATTCCGGACATGCACAACAGCCTGCAGCAGCGCGACCTGGTCGATCTCCTGTTCCGCCAGTCGTACGCCGTGCTCTTCGCCAACCTGGTGATTCCCCTGCCGGTGTTGTACATCTTCCGCTACGCCCTGTCGCCGACGGCAATGGTCTTGTGGTTGGCCGCGCTCTACGCGCTCACGCTGGGGCGGATTGTCCTGGCACGCACGTACTTCCGGCAAGCCCCCGCGCGCACGCTGGGCCGCGGCTGGCTGTGGAGCAACACGCTGCTGTCCTGGGCCAGCAGCCTGCTGTGGGGCTGGCTGGGCTGGGTCGGTTTCGTGCATGGCGACCCGCAGTTGTTCGCCTTCACCTGCATCGTGCTCACGGGCCTGGTGTGTGGCGCGGTGCCTTCGCTGTCGGCCTTTCCGCCGGCGTATATCGGCTCGCTCATCGCCATGCTGCTGCCCGTGCTGGTGCTGTGCCTGAGCGTCGCCGACGAGCAGCACGCCACCTACAGCTTCTTCATCGCCTGCCTGGCCGGGGTGAACCTGTACTACAGCCGGGTGACCTACCGCAGCCTGTGCGAAACCATCCGCCTGCGCCAGGAGAATTCCGAACTGGTGCAGGACCTGCGCGAGCAGCGCGACCGCGCCCGCGCCGCCGACCAGGCCAAGTCGCGCTTCCTC
>NZ_JBGLYK010000114.1:0-18039 GCF_047304025.1 Pseudomonas sp. Pseusp97
TTCGTCTCCCCCCCGGCCCCCTCCCTTTTTCGGCCGCCCCCTCGGGGCCCCCCACCCCCCCCCGGGGGGGGGTGGTCCGCCCCAAAGCTCGCTCCTACAAAGAGCATTACGCGTCAGAGGAACCAGCGGTACTCCCGCGCGCTGACTTCGTTCATGAAGTCCAGGTGGTCGTGGCGCTTGTTCTCGCAGTAGACGAAGACGAACTCGCTGCCCAGGCCTTCCTTCACCACCGGGTGGTCTTCCATCTCGGCAACGGCGCCGAGCATGTCGCGGGGGAAGTCGATGCCGCTGGCGCGGTCTTCGTTCAGCGGCGGGATCGGTTCCTGGCGGGCCTCCAGGCCGTGTTCCATGCCGGTGAGGATTGCCGCGAGCACCAGGTATGGGTTGGCGTCGGCGCCGGCCAGGCGGTGCTCGATGCGCAGGTTCCTGCCATCGGATTCGGGAATGCGGATGCATGCATCGCGGTCCTCGAAGCCCCAGCTGGCCTTGCTCGCGGCGTTCACGCGGGAGCCGTAGCGGCGGTAGGCGTTGTGGTTGGCGGCGAAGATCGGCATGCAGTGCGGCAACAGCTCCAGGCAGCCGGCCACGGCGTGGCGCAGGGCCTGCTGGTTGTCGCGGTCGAGCAGGTTGTTGCCGTCGCGGTCGTACAGGCTGACGTGCACGTGCATGCCGCTGCCCGGCGCATGCAGGTAGGGCTTGCTCATGAAGCTGGCGCGGTAGCCGTGCCGGAGCGCCACGCCACGGGTGGCGCGAGTGAACAGCGCGGCCTGGTCGGCGGCGTGCAGGCCGTCGTCGCAGTGGGCGAAGTTGATCTCGAACTGGCCCGGGCCGATCTCGGCAGTGATGACGTTGGCGTCCACGCCCTGCTCGCGGGAGGCTTCGACGATCTCGTGGAGCACGTCAGAGAAGCGCGACAGGCGCTCGATGTGCATGTTCGGCTGGTCGTCCTCGTCGTCGCTCAGCGGGTCGCGCGGGTACTGCGGCAGGCCGGCATCCAGCTTCTTGTCGAACAGGTAGAACTCCAGCTCGAAGGCCACCACCGGGCGGATGCCCTTGGACTCCAGGCGCTGCATGACGCGGGCGAGGACTTCGCGCGGCTCGAACTCGATGGGCGCCTCGGTGCCGTCGGAGCTGATCAGCATCTGCCCCAGCGGCTGGTTCTCCCAGCGCACCGGCTTGAGCGAGCCGGGGATCAGGCGGCGCGGCGCATCCGGGTCGCCGTCGTTGAAGCAGTAGTCGCCGATGGGATGCAGGCCGCCCTGCACGCCCAGCAGTACGCAGTTCTGCGGCAGTTTCAGCGGGCTGCCGGCGGCGACTTTTTCCAGCATGTCCACGGGGTAGCGCTTGCCGTAGAAGTGGCCGGGAATGTCCAGGCAGATCAGGTCGACGTAGCGGATGTCCGGGTATTGCTGGCGGAAGGCGCGGACTTCGCTGAGCAGGTCGGGATGCATCGGGCGGTTCATGATGTTCTCTGGGGCCTTTGTGCGGGGGCAGCCGGATCGTTTTCCCAAGCCAACCCTCGCGGGCTGGCTTGGGAAATCAAGTGAAGATCCACAGCACCCTGGTTGGTTTTTCGGTGAGGTTGCCGTAGCGGAACTGGCTGTGCGGCGGCAGCTGGAAACTGTCGTTGGGGTAGAGGGTGACGGTGTCGTCCTCGTACCAGATGGTCAGCTCGCCTTCGAGGACGAAGCCGCCCTGCTCGGAGCTGTCGTTGAGATGGCCTTCGCCGCTTGTGGCGCCGGGGGCCAGGATGCTGTCGAGCATGGAGAAGCCGCCGGACATGTTCGGCGAGGCGAGGATGTCGGTGACGCCGCCGGCGTAATACAGGGTGCGGCGGTCGTTCGGGCGGGTCACCCAGTCGCGCTCGCGGCGGGTGTCGCCGGCGTAGAAGTAGGTGGTCGGTACGCCCAGGGCTTCGCTGATGGCGGTGAGGTCGGCGACGGTGGGTTGCGACAGGCCGCGCTCGACCTGGGAGAGGAAGCCCACCGAGCGGCCGATCTGCTCGGCCAGCTCGCCCAGGGTGAGGTTCTTGTGCTTGCGCAGGTCGCGGATCAGCGTAGCGAGATTTTCGTTGGCAACCGTCTGGGTCATGGTGTGGTCCGGATTCAGATGAAATCGCGCAATCGATACCAGGCCTTGCCGACGGCTTCCAGTGGCGCGGCGAAGCGCTGGCCGCCGGGAAACCCGGGATTGCGGATGCGTTGATAGAGGTCAAGCTCGTCGCTGCGGCCGAACATGGCTTCGCTCACGGCGTGGGCGGCAGCCAGGCTCGGCAGCACGCCGTGGCCGGAATAGCCCTGCAGCCAGTAGAGGTCGCCGCGCCGGCCGATGTCCGGGGTGCGCCGCATGCTGCAGTCGATGTGCCCGCCCCAGGCGTATTCCAGCTCGACGCCCTTGAGCTGCGGGAACACCCGCTCGACATAGGGACGCGTGGCGGCGCGGATGTCCGAGGGCATGCCGCCCAGGTAGGTGCAGCCGCCGCCGAACAGCAGGCGATGATCGGGGGTCAGGCGGAAGTAGTCGAGGACGAACTGGTTGTCGGTGACGCAGCAGTTCTTCGGCAGCAGCGAGCGAGCCAGTTCCTCGCCCAGCGGCGCGGTGGCGACCTGGTAGGTGCCCACCGGCAGGATGCGTTCGGAGACGTCGCGGTCCAGCCCGTCGATGTAGGCATTGCAGGCCAGCACCAGGGCGGCGCAGCGCACGCTGCCATGCTCGCCATTGGAAAGCTCGGTCGTCACTTCGTAGCCGTTACCCGTCTCGCGCAAGCTCAACGCACGGGTCTGCTCGAAGATGCGGCCACCGGCGCGCTCGATGGCGCCCGCCAGGCCGTAGGCGAGCTTCAAGGGGTTCAGGTGCGCGGAGTTCGGGTCGTACAGGCCGGCCTGGTAGCGGTCGCTGGCGATCCACTGCGGCAGCTCTTCACGGGGGATGAATTGCAGGCCTTCGTAGCCCCAGCGGCGATTGGCTTCGGCCTGCCAGTCGTAGAGCGAGCCGACCCGGCGTTGCAGCACCGCGGTCCACAGATGGCCGATGCGGTAGTCGCACTCGAAGCCGTGACGTTGCGGCAGGTCGCGCAGCTCGTGGGCAGCCCAGAGCATGCCCTGCCACAGGCGCAGCGCGCCTTCGTGGCCAAGGTCATCCTCGATGGGACCCAGGTCGCTGGACCAACCCGGCAGAGCCTGCCCGCCGTTGCGTCCGGAGGCAGCCCAGGCAATGCGGCTGGCCTCGATCACGCAGACCTGGCGGCCGCCTTCGGCCAGTTGCAGCGCCGTGTGCAGGCCGCTGAACCCGGCACCGATCACCAGGACTTCGCAGTCCAGCGGCTCGCGAAGGGCTTCGCGCGGCTGGATCAGTTCGGGGTTGGCACCGGCGTAGTAGGTGCCGACCGGCTCTGACGAACGCAGGAACATCGCGACCTCGTGAAATTGTTCTGATTATTTTTCATGAAAAATAACAGAACAAATTTCACAAGGCTAGCCCGTCGCGATTTCGCACAGACGGGCAGCGTTTCACCTGATCAGGAAGACAGCACTGCAGCGCCGTCCTGCTCTCCGCGCTTCTGCCGCACGCTGACCACTACCACCAGCGCCACCAGGATGCCGGCGAGGATGGCCGAGGAGCCGATGGTGCCGAAGTCCAGCCCGCCCTTCTCGTGGGACTTGGTCAGCACGTCGCCCAGGGTCGCGCCGAACGGACGGGTCAGTACGAAGGCCACCCAGAACAGCAGCACCGAGGACAGCTTGGTGAAGTAGTGCAGCGCCACCACCACGGCGATCAGGCTGCCGATCAGCAGCGCGCCGCCGGCGAAGCCCAGGCCCGAGTCGTCGGCGAGGAAGTCGCCCAGCGCGGTACCCAGGGTGTTGGAGAAGAGGATCGCCACCCAGTAGAACATCTCGCCCTTGAAGCTGCGGATGTTGTCCACCGACAGCGAGGTGCCGCTGAGGCGCCAGGCCGCGAAGATCGCCGCGAGGATGCTGATGAGGATCGCCGACCCGGTGGCGTAGCCCAGGCCCAGGGTGCGGTCCATGAAGTCGGACATGGTGGTGCCGGCGGTGCTGGTAGAGAGGATCACCAGCCAGTACAGCCAGGGCACGTAGCGCTTGCTGGCGAGCTGGCCGAACAGGGTGACGAGGAACAGGCTGATAAGGATCAGCGAGCTGATCGCATAGCCGACGTTGAGGGTCATCGACAGCAGGTCGCCGGCGGTTTCCCCCAGCGTGGTGGCGCAGATCTTCATCACCCAGAAGGCCAGGGTGATCTGTGGCAGTTTGTTGTTCACGGGTTTGTCTCCGGAAATGAGCGGGATCGACACGTGCCCTGACTGACAAGCGCGTCGCTGCACCCCGGAGTCGGCGGTCTCCCCCGATAACCCCCTGGCGCATGGTCGTGGAGACTGAAGGCGGCGCAGTGAAGAAAGGGTCAAGCCGGTATGAAAAATCCATTCGCGATCTTCCTCCCCGGCCAACCGACGGATGACAGATCACATTGAGTTGCTATGGTTTCAGGTGGGGGCGATGCGCCCGAGGACCGCTTCACTTCGCGCGTGGCGCATGGGGATAGGGATGAATCAGATGATCAAACCGCAACCGTACTGCAAGAACTGCCGGCTGGCGCCGCCGACCCTGAGCGACGAGAAGGTCCTGGAGCTGGAGGCGATCATCAAGCCGGGGCACCTGCTGCACAAAGGGGACTTCGTGTTCCGCCAGGGCGATCCGTTCCATAGCGTTTACCTGGTGCGCTCCGGTTCGATCAAGACCTTCACCACCAACGAACAGGGGCTGGAAAAGATCACCGGCTTCTACTTCGCCACCGAGATCTTCGGCTTCTCCGGCATGGGCGAAGGCAGCTACCCGGTATCGGCGCAGGCGCTGGAAAGCACGCTGTGCAGCGAGATTCCGTTCAGCCAGCTGGAGGACCTGTCGCTGCAGATTCCGGGCTTGTCGCACCAGATCATGCTGATGATGAGCCGCAAGATCCGCGAGGACCAGCAGATGAAGCTGCTGCTCTCGCGCCTGAACTCGGACTCGCGCATCGCGGCCTTCCTGCTGAACATCTCCGCGCATTTCCGCGAGCGCGGCTTCTCCGCCACGCGCTTCCGCCTGAGCATGTCGCGCAACGAGATCGGCGATTACCTGGGGCTGGCGGTGGAGACCGTGTCGCGCAGCTTCACGCGCCTGCAGAAGCATGGGCTGATCCGGGTGGACGGGCGGGAGACGGAGATTCTCGATTTCACCGAGCTGTGCGCGCTGGCCGGGGGCGAAGTCGAGCTCTGAGATTCAGCATGGGGGCGGGGTTCGCGAGCAAGCTCGCTCCTACAAAAAGTAGCTTTGCCCAACGCGTCAGAGTGGCCCTGAGCCTGTAGGAGCGAGCTTGCTCGCGAACCGCCCCAGCACCGCCCTGAAGCCTGCACGACGCCGCCCTTCGTAGGAGCGGAGCTTCTCCGCGATCACCGCGATAGCGGTGCATGGGCCGGCATGAGCCATGGCGTCATGCCCTTCCTGCACAGCCCAAAGCCCCTCTCCCTAACCCTCTCCCGCAAGCGGGAGAGGGAACTGATCGGCGCAGAATGAAACGACACCGCCAGCCGGCACGTACGACCCCCTCTCCCTCCGGGAGAGGGCTGGGGTGAGGGAAAGCCCCGGCACCCGCCCCCCCCAGCCCATCAGGTCCCGATCACACCGCCATCATCCTTGGTGATCACCAGCGTCGTGGAACGCGGGATGCTCTTGCCGTCGCTGGCTGGGAAGCTGATTCCCGGGTGCTGGATATTCACCCACAGCGTCCTGCCATCCGGCGTCTGGGTGATGCCGGTCAGCTCGCAGCCGCGCGGGCCGACCAGGAAGCGCCGCACCTCGCGGCTGTGCGGGTCGGCGCAGAGCAGTTGGTTGCAGCCCATGGCCTGCATCGGCGCTTCGGCATCGTCGTAATCGGTCTCGATCCACAGACGGCCGGCCTGGTCGAAGTAGAGCCCGTCCGGCGAGGAGAAGATGTCGCCATTGATGGTGCCGATCAGGTTCTCCGGCGCGCTGGAGCCCTTGTGCTCGCCGGCCAGGAGGAAGATTTCCCACTGGAATTGGGTGGCGGTCGGGTCACCGCCGGCTTCGTTCCAGCGCAGGATCTGCCCGTGGAGGTTGTCCTTGCGCGGGTTGGCGGCGTCCACCGGCTGCTTCTTGCCGCGCGCGTCATTGTTGGTGAGGCTGACGTAGACCTCACGGGTGGTCTGCTGCACGGCAACCCACTCGGGGCGGTCCATCGGCGAGGCCCCGAGCAGGTCGGCAGCCGCCCGGGCGTTCACCAGCACCTCGGCCTGGCTGGCGAAACCGTTGTCTGCGGTCAGGCCGTTCTGCCCGTGTACCAGCGGTAGCCACTGGCCGCTGCCGTCGGCATTGAAGCGGGCGACGTAGAGGATGCCTTCGTCCAGCAGGTCGACGTTCGCTGCGCGGTTGTTCGGCTCGTACTTGCCGGCCGGGACGAACTTGTAGATGTACTCACCCTTGGTGTCGTCGCCGTAGTAGAAGGCCATGCGGTTGTCGGCGCCCAGCGAGAGGGTCGAGCACTCGCGGCAGAAGCGGCCGACCGCGGTGCGCTTCTTCGGCGTGGAGGTCGGATCGAACGGGTCGATCTCCACCACCCAGCCGAAGCGGTTCGGTTCATTGACGTGGCCGCCGTGGGGCTGGTCGGCCTTGGGCGTGGCGTCGAAGCGCTGATCCACCGCTTCCCAGGCGTAGTAGTTGCTGAATTGGCCGTTGGACAGGCCGT
The DNA here is from genome assembly GCF_047304025.1 of Pseudomonas sp. Pseusp97. Classification (NCBI taxonomy): domain Bacteria; kingdom Pseudomonadati; phylum Pseudomonadota; class Gammaproteobacteria; order Pseudomonadales; family Pseudomonadaceae; genus Pseudomonas; species Pseudomonas sp. Pseusp97. The sequence continues at coordinate 6,760 of NZ_JBGLYK010000114.1, forward strand.
AGCGCTTGTGCGAAACGCGCTTGGCGAAGTCGTCCTTGTCGCGGTTGACGAAGTACTGGTGCCAGTTCTCTTCACAGGCGAGATAGGTGCCCCAGGGCGTAACGCCCATGGAGCAGTTGTTCAGGGTGCCGAGCACCTGTTTCGCCTCGGGGTCGCTGGCCGTGCGCAGCAGGTCATGGCCGGCCAGCGGCCCGGACAGCGCCAGCGGCGAACTGCCGGTGATGCGCCGGTTGTAGCTCGATCCCTCGACGCGCTGCCAGTGGCCGCTGGCGTCCTTCATCACCTCGATCACGCTCAGGCCGTGGGCGGCGATTTCCTTGCGCACCTCACGTTCCGGGCGACCACGCGAACCATCGGGACGCTCCTCGAAGGTCTGGCCCTTGGGGTGCAGCGTCGGGTTGATGTACTCGTGGTTGATCACCAGCAGGCCGTGGCGGTCCGGCGCGTCGGGGAAGGGGAAGTAGTGCATGCCGTCATGGTTGTCGCCGGCCTGTAGCTCCTGGGCTTTCCAGTCCTCGCTGGCGTCGCCCTTCCAGGCCGGCGCGCCGGTCACCACGGCGTCACCCCAGGAGAAGAACGGCCGCGCGCTGTAGCCTTCGGCGACTATCACCCGGTCGAACTTCGGGTCCTGCTGCACCGGCACGCCCTTGAAGCCCAGCAGCGCAGTAGGCACCGGGGCGTCGGCGGCGAACAGCGAACGGCCGGGGAACAGGCTGCCGCCGAGGAAGCCGACCGCGCCCAGCACCAGGCTGTGCTTCAGCAGGCGGCGGCGCGAGGCGTCGATGATCTCGCTCATCGGCAGGTTGCCGGAGGGATTGATCGACTGGTCGTCGAAGGCGGCCAGCCGGTCGTGGAAATCCTGGAATCGCTCGCTCATCAGATGGTTCCTTCCGCGCGGCCGTCGTCTGACGGCTCGGGTTGTCAGTAAAAGCTATCGGCGGAAGGTTAGGAACGCGGTGTTACGTCGGCATGACAACGGCGCCGAGCCCTGTGACAGGCTCGGCGGCGGCAATAAAAGCCGCCCCGCAGGACCAAGACGACGTCCGGGGGCGGGCGCGAGGGCAGTTGCGAGGCACGTTGCGCATTCGTGCCTCTGGCATTCGGGGAGCGGCGGTCTTCAGCGCGGCCTATGGAAGGCGCGGGGTATTCCACCTTTGTCTATCCGTCTGATCCGGCTGACAGGCGCTAGAGTAGTGGCCTGGATAGCCGGCTATCCATTTCGATTTTCCAGTTTCGTTGATAAGCAACCCTTATGGATTTCCGCCAGCTCCGCTATTTCGTCGCGCTCTACGAGGAAGGCCATGTCGGACGCGCGGCCGAACGCCTGGCAATTTCCCAGCCCGCGCTGTCGCAGCAGATCCGCCAGCTGGAGCAGAACCTCGACGTAGCGCTGTTCCAGCGCAGCGGCAAGCACCTGCTGCCCACCGCCGCCGCGCACACGCTGTACAACCATGCGGTGCCACTGCTCGAAGGCCTGGAGCGCGCCCGCGAGGCGTTGCGCGGTTTCCGTGGGCAGAGTGCGCGCAGTCTGGCCATCGGCGTGCTGCAGACGGTCAACGCGAGCCTGGTGCCGCACCTGGTGGAACGCCTGCACGCCGCACAGCCGCATGTGCAGGTGCGCATCTACGAACTCTCGGGGGTGGAGATCGAACGCCGCCTGCTGATCGGCCAGCTGGATATCGGCATCGGCTTCCTGCCACCGCGCCAGCCGGCGCTGCACGGCGTGGAGCTGTACCCGGACGAACTGCAACTGGTGGTCCCCGCGGACCATCCGCTGAAGGACTTCAAGAAGGTGTCGCTGGCCCAGGCGGCGGAACTGCCGATGCTGCTGCTCGGCGAGGAATTCCGCGCCCGGCAGATCTGGCAGGAGCAACTGGCAGCCATCGGCCGGCGGCCGCGGGTACAGGCGGAGCTGAACCACATGGGCGGCATCCTCGACAGCCTGCCGCACAGCCGCTTCGCCACCGTGCTGCCCGGCCGCGCGCGGCAGATGCACGTGCACAAGGACCTGCTCTGGAAGCCGCTCAGCGAGCCGCGCATTCCGCTGAGCGTGGGGCTGGTCTATCGCGATGCGCAGCGGCAGCAGCCGACGGTGGAGTTGTTGCGCTCGTTATTGGATGGGGCGGTGTGACGTCCCGCTTTCTGTAGGAGCGAGCTCGCTCGCGAATGATCGGCGCGGGGCCTGGTTCGCGAGCAAGCTCGCTCCTACAGGTCCGGCTCGCGACAACGTGCCTCATTCGGTATGCGGTGACGTTCGATCGCGCGTAGGAGCGGACTCTGTCCGCGATGGCTTCCGGCGCGCTGCCATCCTATCGCGGACGAAGTCCGCTCCTACGCAAAGATTTCTGAGCCGCGAGGAAATCGCAGGCAAGAAAAAACCCCGCTTCTTGCGAAGCGGGGTTTTGCAGACCGATATCCTGACGTCCGTGCTAGCCACCGTCCTTGGTGGATTCCCTTGTTTCCGTATTGTCGTTGGCGCTTCCTGCGCAATGTCCTGACTGAGAACAAGGTTACCGCTGTAGGCGGTTGTCAGTAAGACGCCGATCACCACCGCTGTATGTAAGCTTTGGCTTACACGGATTAGGAATAGACCCCGTCAGAAAGGAAATATTCCAAAGAAAAAGCCCCGCCTGGGCGGGGCTCATCTGACAGACCACTTAGAACTGCGCGGCGTCCAGCAGGTACAGCGACTCGCTGCCGGCCTTCACCGAGGCGGTCAGGGAGTGGATGCGCGGCAGCAGGCGGGCGAAGTAGAAGCGCGCGGTACCCAGCTTGCTGGCGTAGAACTCGTCCTGGCCTTCCTTGCCCAGCGCTGCGCGAGCCATCAGGGCCCACATGTACGCGTAGGCGGTGTAGCCGAAGGCGTGCAGGTACTCGACCGAGGCGGCGCCGATTTCGTTCGGGTTGCCCTTGGCGCGGTCCAGGACCCAGGCGGTCAGCTCGTCCAGGTTCTGCACGGCGGCGTTCAGCGGGCCGGTGAATTCGCCCTGCTCAGCCGACGCCGAGGCGGTGAAGGCGCGAATCTCGTCGGTGAACAGCTTGGCGTAGGCGCCGCCGCTGCCGACGATCTTGCGGCCCATCAGGTCCAGCGCCTGGATGCCGTTGGTGCCTTCGTAGATCTGGGTGATGCGGCAGTCGCGCACCAGCTGCTCCTGGCCCCACTCGCGGATGAAGCCGTGGCCGCCGAAGATCTGCTGGCCGTGGATAGTGGTCTCCAGGCCCATGTCGGTGAGGAAGGCCTTGGCTACCGGGGTCAGCAGGGCGACCAGTTCCTCGGCGCGCTTGCGAGTGGTCGGCTGTTCGCTGTACTTGGCGGTGTCCAGCTGCATGGCGACGTAGCTGGAGAAGGCGCGGCCGCCCTCGTTCAGCGCCTTCATGGTGAGCAGCATGCGACGCACGTCCGGGTGGACGATGATCGGGTCGGCGGCCTTGTCCTTGGCGACCGGGCCGGTCGGCGCGCGGCTCTGGATACGCTCGCGGGCGTATTCCACGGCGCTCTGGTAGGAGCGCTCGCCAGTGGCCAGGCCCTGGATGCCCACGCCCAGGCGCTCGTAGTTCATCATGGTGAACATGGCGGCCAGGCCCTTGTTCGGCGCATCGACGATCCAGCCGGTGGCGCCGTCGAAGTTCATCACGCAGGTGGCGGAGGCCTTGATGCCCATCTTGTGCTCGATGGAGCCACAGGAGACGGCGTTGCGCTCGCCCAGCGAACCGTCGGCATTGACCATCACCTTCGGCACCAGGAACAGCGAGATGCCCTTGGAACCGGCCGGCGCATCGGGCAGCTTGGCCAGCACCAGGTGGATGATGTTCTCGGTCAGGTCGTGCTCGCCGCCGGTAATGAAGATCTTGGTGCCGGAAATCTTGAAGCTGCCGTCGGCCTGCGGTTCGGCCTTGGTGCGGATGATGCCCAGGTCAGTGCCGGCGTGCGGCTCGGTCAGGCACATGGAACCGGCCCAGGTGCCGGCGTACATGTTCGGCAGGTATTTGCCCTTGAGCTCTTCGCTGGCGTGGTTGAGCAGCGACAGGCAGGCGCCGGCGGTCAGCATCGGGTAGAGGCCGAAGGACAGGTTGGCCGAGTTGACCATTTCCTCGACCTGGGCGCCGATCACCTTGGGCATGCCCATGCCGCCGAATTCCGGCGCGCCGCCCACGCCCACCCAGCCGCCTTCGGCGTAGGTGCGGTAGGCCTCGGGGAAGCCGGCCGGGGTCTTCACGCCCTCGGCGCTCCAGCTGCAGCCTTCTTCGTCGCCGCTGCGGTTCAGCGGGGCGATCACACCGCCGGTGACCTTGCCGGCCTCTTCGAGGATCGCCGCGGCGGTCTCGACGTCGACGGTCTCGGCCAAGGCGGGCAGCTCGGCCCACAGATTGGCGACCTCGAAGACTTCATTGAGGACGAATTGCATGTCGCGCAGGGGAGCTTTGTAGTCAGCCATGATGGATCCTCGAACGAAAACGACGGCTGATCAGGCAGCCAGCGGTATCAGAATAGGAGGTACACGAAGGTACGCCGCCGGAGTTTACTCCAACAACTTTTCAGACTTTAAGCGTCATGTTGTGACCGCACAACTATTGATTGGTCACAAAGTGTAGCCGTGCCGGAGTGTCGCGGGGTGACTGACCAGGCGGACCTCCGGGCCAACGGAAGCGTAGGGCGCATAAAGCGGAACGCTTTATCCGCCGGCCCAGCGGCGGATAACGCCGTTGGCGTTATCCGCCCTACGCAGCCAAAGGGATTACAGGGCGAACTGCTCGGCCGACAGGCGCATCAGCACTTCGGAGCCAGCCTCTGCCGCTGCCACATGGGCGTGAGCGCGCGGCAGCAAACGGCTGAAGTAGAACTCGCCGGTGGCCAGCTTGGTCTGATAGTAGGCCGCCTCGCTGGCGCCCTCCTCCAGCTTCTGCTGGGCGACGAGCGCCATGCGCAGCCAGAAGTAGCCCAGAGTGACGTAGCCGGAGAACATCAGGTAGTCGACCGAGGCCGCGCCGACTTCGTCCGGGTTCTTCATGGCGGCCATGCCGACCTTCTGGGTCAGCTCGCCCCACTGCTTGTTCAGCGCCGCCAGCTGGGCGACCTGTGCTTTCAGCTGCGGGTGCTCGGCATGCTGCTGGCAGAGCTGGTGCACCAGCCTGGTGAAGCCCATCAGCAGTTTGCCCTGGCTGCCCAGGACCTTGCGGCCCAGCAGGTCCAGCGCCTGGATGCCGTTGGTACCCTCGTAGATCGGCGCGATGCGGCAGTCGCGCACCAGTTGCTCCATGCCCCACTCGCGGATGAAGCCGTGCCCGCCGAATACCTGCATGCCGATGTTGGTGACCTCCAGGCCGGTCTCGGTCATGAAGGCCTTGCAGATGGGCGTGAGGAAGGCCAGCAGGTTGGCCGCGCGCTCGCGCTCCTCGGCGTCCTGGGAGAGGTGCTCGATGTCCAGCAGTTGCGCGGTGAAGTAGGCCAGCGCGCGGTTGCCTTCGTTGAACGCCTTCATGGTCAGCAGCATGCGGCGCACGTCCGGGTGGACGATGATCGGGTCGGCGGGTTTCTCCGGCGCCTTCGGCCCGGTCAGCGAACGCATCTGCAGTCGGTCCTGGGCATAGCGCACGGCGCCCTGGTAGCTGGTCTCGCCGAGGCAAAGGCCCTGCATGCCGGTACCCAGGCGCGCGTGGTTCATCATGGTGAACATGCAGGCCAGGCCCTTGTTGGCCTCGCCGATGAGGAAGCCGCGGGCGCCGTCGAAGTTCATCACGCAGGTGGCGGAAGCCTTGATGCCCATCTTGTGCTCGATGGAGCCACAGGCGACGGCGTTGCGCTCACCGGCTTCGCCGTTCGCGTCGAGGTTGAATTTCGGCACGATGAACAGCGAGATGCCCTTGGTGCCGGCCGGTGCGTCGGGCAGCTTGGCCAGGACCAGGTGGATGATGTTCTCGCTCAGGTCGTGTTCGCCGGCGGAGATGAATATCTTGGTGCCGGTGATCGCGTAGCTGCCGTCCGCATTGGGCACGGCGCGGGTCTTGATGATGCCCAGGTCCGTGCCGCAGTGCGGCTCGGTCAGGCACATGGTGCCGGTCCAGACGGCGCTGGTCATGCGCGGCAGGTAGGTGTTCTTCTGCTCGGCCGTGCCGTGGGCGTGGATGGCGGCCATGGCGCCCTTGGTCAGGCCGGGGTACATCCCCCAGGAACAGTTGGACGCGCCAATCATCTCGCTGACCAGCAGGCCGAGGGACGGCGGCAGACCCTGGCCACCGAATTCCGGGTCGCTGGAAACGCCGTTCCAGCCGGCCTCGACGTACTGCGCGAAGGCTTCCTTGAAGCCCTTGGGCGTGGTCACCACGCCGTTGTCGAAGTGGCAGCCTTCTTCGTCGCCGGAGCGGTTCAGCGGGGCGATGACCTGCTCGCAGAACTTGGCGCCTTCCTCGAGGATCGCGGCGAACATGTCCGGGGTGGCGTCGGTGGCGCCGAGGGCTTCGTAGCGGCCGGTGAAGTCGAAGACTTCGTCGGTGAGGAAGCGCACGTCGCGCAGGGGGGCCTTGTACTCGGGCATCGCGAATCTCCGTTCGGTTCAGGGCGCCAGCGTGGCGCGGAAACCTCGAACCTAACGGCCCGCGACGATGCGGACAATCACGCTGCACGTGCTGAATGCGCGGTCATAACGCAAGCGGTTCAGGCGGTGCGCACCGCTCCGCGACGCGACTGCCCATGCACGGCCACGCGGTTGCGCCCGCCGCTCTTGGCCGAGTACAGCGCCTCGTCGGCGCCCTTGATGACTTCCTCCGGGCTGCGCCGCTCACCATCGCGCTCGGCGACGCCAACGCTGATGGTCACCGAAACCGTCTGCGCGTCCTTGCCGGCGCGCTTGCTGCGGCCCTGGCGATCATCCTTGGGGCGATTGCCGCGGTCGCGCAGGTGCATGGCATAGCCCTCGATGGCTTGGCGCACGCCGTCCAGGTAAGGCAGGCATTGCTCCACCGTCTTGCCGGCGAACACCAGGGTGAATTCCTCGCCGCCGTAGCGGTAAGCCTTGCCGCCGCCACCAGTGCGGCGCAGCTGGCTGGCGACCATGCGCAGCACCTGGTCGCCGACATCGTGGCCGTGGCTGTCGTTGAATTTCTTGAAGTGGTCCACGTCTATCATCGCCAGCACGTACTGCTGGCCCAGGCGCTGGAAGCGCTCGTTCAGCGCACGGCGTCCCGGCAGGCCGGTAAGCTCGTCGCGGAAGGCCATCTGGTAGGCCTCGTGAGCCACCGCACCGGCCAGGGTGAGCATCACCAGGCTCGTCATCACCGTCAGCGCGTGGGGCAGGATGAACACTTTGGGCAGCATCCACAGCAGCCCGAGCAGAGCTACCAGCTGCGCGGCGTGCAGCGGGCGCGGCTGGCGCATGTAAGCGGCGACCAGAGCGATGAAGGCCATGAGGAAACCGAAGTAGGACAGCTGCGCCAGGTTCATCCAGTGACCGTGCAACGCCGGCCAGTAGGTGTCGCTGAGCAGCTCCGCCAGGCCCTGCGGGAAGCGCTTGGCCAGCGCCGTCGCCACCCCGGCCACGGCGATCAGCGCGGCGCTGCGGGCGAGCAGGTCCTGCAACATGTGCATGCGCTCCTGCCAGATGCCGTAGAGGCCGTAGAGCAGCGGCAGCAGTACGCAACACAGGTGGAACACCAGCGCTGCCTCCGGCATCACCACACGGTGCGCCTGGAAGTAGTCGACCTGGGTATCGAGCAGGAAATACGCGATGTACACCGCGCTCAGCATGAATAGCTGGCGCTGGCGGCCGTAGACCAGGCACAGCGCGCCGCCGAGCAGGAGCAGCAGGGTCGGCAGGACGTTGAACAGGGAGATGAAGAAGTCGGACAGTTCGGCCAGGGAACCGGCGGCGATGCCGGCCGGAATCAGCAGCACGGGCGTGAGGAAATGGCTGAGCCGATAAGGGGCCGTGGGTCGCACAGGGGGTTCCGCAAGAGGGGTGCCGGGTTCGCCGTCAGTCGTGCGGCAAGTGGCGTAATGATGGCATTTTCTGCGGCATTTTGTGTGCCTTCGGATACGAAAAAGCCCGCCTTGCGGCGGGCTTTTTCCTGGTCAGCGGACGGACGGCGAACCGTCCCCCGGAGTGCTGATCAGTAACCGAGGGCGAAATCTTCCTCGGCCAGGTCCATCAGGTTGTTGGCACCGGACAGCATGGAGCCAACGTGCGCGCGGGTACGCGGCAGGATGCGCTGGAAGTAGAAGCGCGCGGTCTTCAGCTTGGCCTGGTAGAAGGCCTCTTCGCTGGTACCGGCAGCCAGCTTCTCGGCAGCCAGGCGAGCCATGTCGGCCCAGAAGTAAGCCAGGCAGGCGTAGCCGGAGTACATCAGGTAATCCACCGATGCGGCGCCGACTTCTTCGCGGTCCTTCATGGCAGCCATGCCGACCTTCATGGTCAGGTCGCCCCACTCCTTGTTCAGCGCAGCCAGCGGTGCAACGAATTCCTTGACGGCTTCGTTGGCTTCGTTGGCCTGGCAGAACTTGTGCACGATCTTGGTGAAGCCCTTGAGCGCTTCGCCCTGGGTCATGAGGATCTTGCGGCCCAGCAGGTCCAGCGCCTGAACGCCGGTGGTGCCTTCGTACAGCATGGAGATGCGGCTGTCGCGGACGTTCTGTTCCATGCCGTGCTCGGCGATGAAGCCGTGGCCGCCATAGATCTGCACGCCGTGGTTGGCGGCTTCGAAGCCCACTTCGGTCATGAACGCCTTGGCGATCGGGGTGAGGAAGGCCAGCATCGAGTCAGCGGCTTTCTTCTCTTCTTCGTCCTGGCTGCGCTGGACGATGTCGACCTGCTTGGCGGCGAAGTACAGCATGGCGCGGTTGCCTTCGGCGAAAGCCTTGGCGGTCAGCAGCATGCGGCGAACGTCCGGGTGCACGATGATCGGGTCAGCAGCTTTTTCCGGCGCTTTCGGGCCGGTCAGCGAACGCATCTGCAGACGCTCGCGAGCGTAGGCGATGCCACCCTGGAAACCGATTTCAGCGTGGGCCAGGCCTTGCAGCGCGGTACCCAGGCGAGCGGTGTTCATGAAGGTGAACATGCAGTTCAGGCCCTTGTTCGGCGGGCCGATCAGGAAGCCGGTGGCGGCGTCGAAGTTCATCACGCAGGTGGCGTTGCCGTGGATGCCCATCTTGTGCTCGATGGAGCCACAGGAAACGGCGTTGCGCTCGCCCACATTGCCTTCGGCGTTGGGCAGGAACTTCGGCACGATGAACAGCGAGATGCCCTTGGTGCCCTGCGGGGCGTCGGGCAGGCGGGCCAGCACGATGTGGACGATGTTGTCGGCCATGTCGTGTTCGCCAGCGGAGATGAAGATCTTGGTGCCGGTGATCTTGTAGGTGCCGTCAGCCTGCGGTTCGGCCTTGGTGCGCAGCATGCCCAGGTCGGTGCCGCAATGCGGCTCGGTCAGGCACATGGTGCCGGTCCACTCGCCGGAAACCAGCTTGGTCAGGTAGGCCTGCTGCTGCTCCGGGGTGCCGTGGGCGTGCAGGGTGTTCATGGCGCCGTGGGACAGGCCCGGGTACATGCCCCAGGACCAGTTGGCCTGGCCGACCATTTCGCTGATCGCAAGGCCAAGGGATTCGGGCAGACCCTGACCGCCGTGCTCGACGTCATGGGCCAGGCTCGGCCAGCCGCCTTCGACGAACTGCTGGTAGGCCTCTTTGAAGCCGGTCGGAGTCTTGACGCCTTCCGGGCTCCATTTGCAGCCTTCCAGGTCGCCAGTGCGGTTCAGCGGAGCGATTACCTGTTCGCAGAACTTCGCACCCTCTTCGAGGATGGCATTGACCATGTCCGGGGTGGCGTCTTCGGCGCCCGGCAGGTTCTGGTAGTGCGCTTCGTAGCCCAGCAGCTCGTCGCGAACGAAACGGATATCACGCAAGGGGGCCTTGTAATCAGGCATAGCGGTAAACCTCTACGAAGGGTTCTGGTTAATGGGCGACCGGTTGCTGCGGTCGCAGTGCGGGAGCATTCCCGGCCGCCCAGTCGGTGCGCGTACGCATCCGGACAGTCAAACAGGCGTTTGAAACATACGTTTACGCCATACCCTTGTCAAGCGTGCAAACCGACCGCCTGGTCACGCTCGGCGGGCTGTCTGCGGGGTGTCTTCGCAGTGTCGCCCTGAGGGTAATTAAAGCCCATGGCAGAGCGGCCGGCGTGTCACGAGGACAGCCGGCCGCGGCGCAGAATTCAGGGGGAGAGGAAGGTCGCGATCAGGCGCGGATATCGAGCAGGGTGCCGAGCGTTTCGTCGGCGGCCTGGATGACCTTGGCGCCGGCTTCGACCTCATGCTGGCCACGGCGCAGGTCCACCAGATGGTCGGTCAAGGCGTCGCTGGAAGCGGTACGCGCACCGGCATTGGCGATATCGCTGCCGGCCTGGTCGACACGGCGCTGCCCGGTCTGGACGCTGGCCAGACCCGCAGAGAAAGCATTACCGGAGATTTCCATCGCAGTGCCTCCACGACAAAGCAGCAAGTGGCCACTATTCAAGCAGACGGTGCCCGCCAGGCCAAGGCCCGGTTACAAATCGAGGATGCCCAGGTCCAGGTGCGCAGCAACCGCCGCCGGAGTCGCAAGGGCCAGGCGCGGCACGCGTCCGACGCAGGGCGCGGGCAGGCGTTCGGCGAGGGTGGCGAGGTTTTCTTCCAGACGGGAAGTCTGCGCATCGACGATGTTCGCCACCCAGCCGGCCAGCACCAGGCCGTCGCGCTGGATCGCCTCGGCGCTGAGTACCGCATGGTTGATGCAGCCCAGTCGCACGCCGACGACGAGTATCACCGGCAGCTGCAGGGCGATGGCCAGGTCGGAGAGGTTCTCCTCCCCCGCCAGCGGCACGCGCCAGCCGCCGGCACCTTCCACCAGGGTGAAATCGGCGCCCAGCTCCAGCACCGAGCGCACCGGTCCCGCAAGCGCCTCCACGGTCAGTTTCACGCCCTGCTCGCGAGCGGCAAGGTGCGGGGCGATGGCCGGCTCGAAGGCGAAGGGGTTCACCTGTTCATAGGCCAGCGGCACGCTGCATTCGCCCAGCAGCGCCAGCGCGTCCGAGTTGCGCAGGCCGTCGGGGCTGCGCTCGCAGCCCGAAGCCACCGGCTTGGCAGCCGCCGTGGACAACCCGGCCAACCGCGCCGCGTGCAGCAGGCCGGCGGCTATGGTGGTCTTGCCGATTTCGGTGTCGGTGCCGGTGACGAAGTAGGCGTGGGACATGGCTTTCCTCTGGTGCTCTTCGTAGGAGCGAGCTTGCTCGCGAACGGGACTCACCGGCAGCACCGGAG
>NZ_JBGLYK010000115.1:0-17656 GCF_047304025.1 Pseudomonas sp. Pseusp97
ACGGCGGGCTGGTCCGGTTCGATGGGGCGAGCCTTGTAGCCGGCCTTGTCCACAGCGGCAATCAGCGCGGCGCTATCCACCGCGCCGAGCAGCTCGACGTGGGCGCGTTCGCTGGCCAGGTTGACGCTGGCCGAGCGCACGCCAGGGACCTTGTTCAAGGCGCGTTCGACGCGGCCGACGCAACTGGCGCAGGTCATGCCTTCGACAGCCAGCTCCAGGCTGTGGGCTGGCACCTGGTAGCCGGCTTGTTCGACGGCGGCGACCAGCGCCGGCAGGCTGTCGCCGCTGGACGTCCCGGCAAGCTGTACGCGGGCCTGCTCGCTGGCGAGGTTGACGCTGGCGTCCTGCACGCCGGGCACTTTGCGCAGGGCGCGCTCGACCCGGCCGGCGCAGCTGGCGCAGGTCATCCCGGAGACGGGCAGGTCGAGTTCGATAAGGTTGGCGCTGCTCATGGGGCTTTCTCCCTGAAGTTCCCCGATAGCATCAACCTTGACACGAGGGCAAGGTCAACCCTCGTTCGTGGCCATCTTGTCGCAGGTCAAACCGCTGGGCGAGTCTTCAACTGCCGCTCGAAACCGGCATGAGATACAGCCCGCTCTCGCTGTTGGCGATGCGGAACTTGCGCACTTCGCCAGCATGCAGCTGCACGGACTGCGCGCGCAGCGGCTGGATACCGCTGCGGCAGAGGCCGGAGTTGGCGGTCTGCAGGCGCAGCGAGACTTCGCCCGGCGGCAGGTTGAGGGCGATCTCGCCTTCGGGCTGCAGGCGCGAGACTTTCTCGTCCTGCACATACAGGTCGATGTCGCAGGCGGTGCCGGTGTCCAGGCGTTCGCGGCTGACGATCAGCACGGCGTAGGCCACCGGCTGGGCGTCCGGCATCGGCCAGGAGCCGGGCGTGCTCGCCGGCGGAGTGGCCGGAGAGCCGGGGGAAGGAGCGGGCGGAGCCGTGGGTTCCTCGGGCATGCCGTCGGCCAGGGCGGTCACGGGCAGGCCGGCGAAGGGCAGGGCGGCGGCGAAACCGACAGCGATGAAGAGGGAACGGCGCATGGGCGTTCTCCGATGAGTCAGTTATTTCCGCAGCTTGGCTGAGAGGCTGACGTAGGACAAGTGCAGGGCGATGGCCACGCGAGAGGCTTGACCTTGCCACGGTGGCAAGGTCGAGACTGCACCCAACGCTTCAATCCATCAGAGGAGAGACTCCATGCATACCTTCAATGTCAAAGGCATGAGCTGTGGCCACTGCGTGCGCGCCATCACCCAGGCGGTCCAGGCGCTGGACGCCGCGGCGGACGTGCAGGTCGACCTGGGCGCCGGCGAAGTCCGTGTCGCCAGCCGGCTGGACGATTCGGCCATCCTCGCGGCGATCCGCGAGGAAGGCTACGAGGCCGAGGCGGCCTGAGGCTTCGACCCTTCCGGGCCGGCGCCTTGCTGGCCCCTCATGCCTGCGCCGGGTGCCAGTCGCGCACCAGGCCGCGGAACACGGCGTCGAACAGCTCGCGGGTTTCCTGCAGCGGGTCGAACAGTGCCGGATCGCGCAGCCAGTCGCTGAGCAGGCCGAAGATCATCGCATGCACCGCGCGCGAGGCGACCTTGGGCGTCACGCCGAGCATCAGCCGGGTGCGGCAGTCCTCGCGGCTGAACAGCTGCTCGGAAAGCTCGATGAACTGGCGGACGAACTGATTGTGGCGCTCTTCGGCGTCGCGCAGCTCGTCGGTGAATTCGCAGCGCTGCAGGAGGATGGTGAGGATGCGCCGGCGCTGTTCGTCGCGGGCGAGGTTCTCGACCACTTCCACGCTGAGCTGGAACAGCGATTCGATCGGATCGTGGCCGTCGCAACCGGACAGCCGCTGGGCCAACTGCTCGGGCGGCAGGCGGACCTGGTTGAGCATGTCGTTGAACAGATGGGCCTTGTTCTGGAAATGCCAGTACACCGCTCCGCGGGTGACGCCGGCCGCGCGTGCGATCTCTTCGAGGCTGGTATTTGAGACGCCTTTCGCAAAGAAAAGGCTTTCAGCCGAGTCAAGAATCGTCTGACGGGTTCGTTCCGAATCTTCTTTAGTTCTTCGCATGGCGCTTAGTGGTATACAGGCTAGGATCACTGGGTGACCGGCAGTTTACTGATTTTATAGCGCTAACAGTGCTTTACAGACACTGGCGTAGGTAAAAGGTCGCTCAGTCGCCGTCTTAGGGGTTTCGCCGTCAGTCATTTCCATGGAGAGGTTACATGCCGTTCGCCCGCCGTTTGCCCGTCGCGCTTGCTGTCGTTGGGTTGCCCGTCCTGTTCGCTGCCTGGGTCCAGGCCGAGGACAAACCCGCCGCGGCGGCGCCGCCACCCCCGGCAGTGACGGTCGAAGTGGCCAAGAGCGCTCCTGTTCCCCTGACCTTCGAATACGCCGCGCGCACCGCCGGTTACCGCGAAGTGGAAGTGCGCGCCCAGGTCAGCGGCATCCTGCAACGGCGCACCTATGAGGAAGGCCGGCCGGTGAAGGAAGGCCAGGTGCTGTTCCGCATCGACCCGCGCCCGTACCAGGCCGCCCTGGGCCAGGCCAAGGGTTCGCTGGCGCAGACCCAGGCGCGCTACCGCCAGACCGAGCGAGACCTCAAGCGGATCCGCGAGCTGCAGGCCAAGGGCTTCGCCAGCGAAAGCGAACTGGACCGCTACACCTCCGATTTCGAACAGGCCAAGGCCGACGTCGAGGCCGCCCGCGCCAACGTCCAGGCCAAGCAGATCGACCTCAACTACACCACGGTGACCGCGCCGATCTCCGGCATGGCGAGCAAGGAGGTGCGCTCCGAAGGCAGCCTGGTGGTGGCCAGCGACCCGAATTCCAGCCTGCTGACCAAGCTCACCCAGCTCGACCCGGTGTACGTCAACTTCGCCTACCCGGACACCCAGGCGAGCCAGATGAACGATGGGGTCAAGAGCGGCCGCTACCTCCTGCCCAAGGACGGCAAGCTCACCGCCGAGCTGCGCTTTGGCGATGGCAGCAAGTACCCCATCGAAGGCGTGGTCGATTTCACCGACAGCTTCGTCAACACCGGCACCGGTACCGTGAATGCCCGCGCCGTGGTGCCCAACCCGCACAACCAGCTGATCCCCGGCCAGTTCGTGCGCATCCTCATCACCGGCATCACCCAGAGCAAGGCGGTGACGCTGCCCGAGCGCGCGCTGGCGCAGGGGCCGCGCGGCACCTTCGTTTACGTGGTGGACAAGGACGGCTATGCCCGCGTGCGCCAGGTGACCACTTCCAAGACCGTGGACGGCCGCTGGATCATCGACGCCGGCGTCGACGATGGCGACCGGGTGATAGTCGACGGCCTGCTCAAGGTGCGCCCCGACCAGCCGGTCAAGGCGAGCGAAGGTGGTGCGCAGGAACCTGCCGCCAACACCGCTTCCTCCCAGTCCTAAGGAGCGCCCATCGTGATTTCGCGCTTCTTCATCGAACGTCCGGTGTTCGCGATGGTGATCTCCATCGTGATCCTGCTCGCGGGCCTGGTGGCCATGCGCGCGTTGCCCATTGCCCAGTACCCGGAGATCGTCCCGCCGGAAGTGTCGGTGACGGCCGCCTATCCGGGCGCCAGTTCGCAGGTCATCGCCGAAACCGTGGCGGCTCCGCTGGAGCAGGAAATCAACGGCGTGGAGGGGATGATCTACCAACTGTCCAACTCCGACGCCAGCGGCGCCATGAGCCTGACCGTGTACTTCGAGGTCGGCACCGACCCCGACCAGGCCACCATCGACGTCAACAACAAGGTGCAGGCGGCGCTCGCCAAGCTGCCCGAGGAAGTGCGCCGGCAGGGCGTGAAGGTGGAGAAGAAGTCCTCCGATATCCTGCAGGTGGTGACGCTGTTCTCGCCGGACAACTCGCGCGACCCGATCTTCATCAGCAACTACGCGCTGATCAACGTGATCGATGACCTCAAGCGGATTCCCGGGGTCGGCGACGTCAGCCAGTTCGGTTCCAAGGACTACTCCATGCGCGTCTGGCTGCGGCCGGACAAGCTGGCGCAGTACAACCTGACGCCCACCGATGTGGTCAACGCGATCCGCGAGCAGAACTCGCAGTTCGCCGCCGGAAGCTTCGGCCAGCAGCCGATGAAGGAGCCGCAGGACTTCACCTACATGGCCACCGCCCAGGGCCGCTTCACCGATCCCAAGGAGTTCGAGAGCGTCATCCTGCGCAGCGATGCCACTGGCGCCAGCCTGCTGCTCAAGGATGTGGCGCGGGTCGAACTGGGGGCGCAGGACTACTCCCTGGTGACCTCGCTCAACGGCCAGCAGAACGCCGCCTTCGGTATCTACCTGCAGCCGGGTGCCAACGCGCTGGACACCGCACAGGCCGTGCGCGACCACATGGATGCCATGTCCAAGCGCTTCCCGCAGGGCATCACCTACAAGATCCCGTACGACACCACCACCTTCGTGAAGGTCTCCATCGAGGAGGTGATCCACACCTTCGTCGAGGCGCTGATCCTGGTGATGGTGGTGGTGTTCATCTTCCTGCAGAACATCCGCGCCACGCTGATCCCGGTGCTGGCGATCCCGGTGTCGCTGGTCGGTACCTTCGCCGGCATGTACCTGATGGGCTTCTCCATCAACCTGCTGTCGCTGTTCGGCATGGTGCTGGCCATCGGCATCGTGGTGGACGACGCCATCGTGGTGCTGGAGAACGTCGAGCGGGTGATGCGCACCGAGAAGCTCGGGCCCAAGGAGGCGGCGATCAAGGCCATGGAGGAGGTGACCGGGCCGATCATCGCCATCGTCCTGGTGCTCTGCGCCGTGTTCATCCCGGTGGGCTTCCTCGGCGGCCTGGCCGGCCAGATGTACAAGCAGTTCGCGATCACCATCGCGGTGTCGGTGGTGATCTCCGGCATCGTCGCGCTGACGCTTTCGCCGGCCCTTTGCGCGCTGATCCTCAAGCCCGAGCACAAGGAGCCCGCCGCGCCCTTCCGCTGGTTCAACCGCACCTTCGAGAACCTCACCAACGGCTATGGCGCCGGTGTGCAGTTCTTCCTCAAGCGGGCCGTGCTGGGCCTGGTGCTGTTCGGCGGCATGATCGCCCTGCTGGTCATCCTGTTCGGCCGGGTGCCCGGCTCGCTGGTGCCTGACGAGGACCAGGGCTACGTGCTCAACGCCTACTTCCTGCCGCCGGCGGCTTCCCTGAGTCGTACCGAGAAGCTCACCAGCGACGTCACCCACGAACTGATGAAGCACCCGGCGGTACAGGACGTGGTGACCTTCGCCGGCTTCGACATCCTCACCTTCGGCACCCGCAGCAACGCCGGGGTGTCCTTCGTGCCGCTCAAGGACTGGAAGGAGCGCACCACGCCGGAGCTGGACGCGCGCAACCTTACCCGCGAGTTCATGAAGATGGGCGCCGGCCAGGAAGATGGCGTGGTGATGTCCTTCAACCCGCCGCCGATCACCGGCATGAGTACCACCGGCGGCTTCGAGGCCTACATCCAGGACCGCAGCGGGGGCACCTCCGAGCAGCTCGAAGAGGTGACCATGAAGTTCCTCGCCGCCGCGGCCAAACGCCCGGAACTGGCCGGGGTGAACACCACCTTCAACGCCAACGTGCCGCAGTACTACGTCGACCTCGACCGCACCAAGGCGCGCTCCCTGGGCGTGGCGATCAACGACGTGTTCACCGCCATGCAGTCCACCTTCGGC
Source organism: Pseudomonas sp. Pseusp97 (assembly GCF_047304025.1). NCBI lineage: Bacteria > Pseudomonadati > Pseudomonadota > Gammaproteobacteria > Pseudomonadales > Pseudomonadaceae > Pseudomonas > Pseudomonas sp. Pseusp97. Next base: position 5,675 of record NZ_JBGLYK010000115.1, read on the forward strand.
AGCTACTACGTCAACGACTTCACCCTCTACGGGCGGACCTGGCAGGTCACCCTGGAGTCGGAGCCGGAGTTCCGCCGCAAGCCGGACGACCTCAGCCAGGTCTTCGTGCGTTCGTCCACCGGCGACCTGGTGCCGCTGACCACCCTGGTGTCGGTCAAGCGCATCCTCGGCCCGGATTCCTACGCACGCTTCAACGTGTTCCCCGCGGCCAAGCTGCTCGGCGGCCCGGCGCCGGGCTACAGCTCCGGCCAGGCGCTGGCGGCCATGCAGGAAGTGGCCGATCAGGTGCTGGGCGAGGAGTATTCGCTGGCGTGGATCGGTTCGGCCTACCAGGAGCTGGCGACCCAGGGCTCGGGCAGCACCGCGTTCATCTTCGGCCTGATCCTGGTATTCCTCATCCTGGCCGCCCAGTACGAGCGCTGGACCCTGCCGCTGGCGGTGGTCACCGCGGTGCCCTTCGCGGTGTTCGGGGCGATCCTGGCGATCTGGCTGCGCGGCCTGGATAACGATGTGTACTTCCAGGTCGGCCTGGTGACGCTGATCGGGCTCGCGGCGAAGAACGCCATCCTGATCATCGAGTTCGCCGTGATGTGCCGTGAAGAGCAGGGCATGGGCCCGGTGGAGGCCGCGCTGGAGGCGGCGAAGCTGCGCTTCCGTCCCATCGTGATGACCTCGCTGGCCTTCATCCTCGGCTGCGTGCCGCTGGCCATCAGCACCGGCGCCGGCTCCGCGAGCCGTCACTCGATCGGTACCGGGGTGATCGGCGGGATGCTCGCCGCGACCCTGCTGGCGACCTTCCTCATCCCGATGTTCTACATGCTGGTGGAGTCGGCCGCGGACAAGCTCAGCGGCCGCAAGGCCAAGGCCAAGCCCGCCCCCGAGGGCGTGCACGAGGCCTGACGCAGCGGCGGGCCCGATCGGTGCGACCGGGCCCGCCTCTCCCTTTGTTTCGGGAGTTGCTTAGGGAGCTTGCTAATTTCCCGGCGCTCGCCACAATGCAGGGCTTCGCCGCGCCTTCCTTGTGCGCCAATCCGTTATCCACACCTGCCTGCCCCGCGGTATCGACCGCCCTTCGGCGGACGTGTGTGACCAGGTGATTCATGAACCTCCGCATCCTGCTGATCCTTGGCTCCCTGAGCGCCTTCGGGCCGATGGCCATCGATTTCTACCTGCCCAGCTTCCCGGCACTGGCGCAGTCCTTCGGGACCGACGTCGAACACATTCAGCTGAGCCTGTCGGCCTACTTTGCCGGCCTCGCCATCGGGCAACTGCTGTATGGGCCGCTGGCCGACCGCATCGGCCGGCGCGTCCCGTTGTTGCTGGGGGTGAGCATCTTCACCCTGGCGTCGTTGGCCTGCGCCTTCGCGCCGAGCCTGGAATGGCTGATCGGCGCGCGCTTCGTCCAGGCCCTGGGTGGTTGCGCGGGAATGGTGATCTCGCGGGCGGTGGTGCGCGACCTGTGCGACCCGGTTGCCGCCGCCAAGGCCTTCTCGCAACTGATGCTGGTGATGGGGCTGGCGCCGATCCTCGCGCCGCTGGGCGGCGGGCTGCTGCTGAGCCTGTCCGGCTGGCAGTCGATCTTCTATTGCCTGACGCTGTTCAGCGCCCTGGCCGGCGGCGCCATCGCGCTGTGGCTGCCCGAGACCATCCCGAGCGGACCGCGCCCGCCATTGCGCGGCGCACTGAAGCAGTACCGCGCGCTGTTCCGCGATCGCTCCTTCATTACCTATGCGCTGACCGGCGGGGTCGCCATCGCCGGGATGTTCTCCTACATCGCCGGCTCGCCCTTCGTCTTCATCGAACTCTATGGCGTGCCGGCCGAGCACTACGGCTGGATCTTCGGCAGCAACGCCGCAGGCTTCATCCTCATGGCGCAGGTCAATGCGCGCCTGCTGCGCTATCGCGGGCCGGGGTTCTGGTTGCGCCGGGCGGTGTGGGTGTACTTCGGCTGCGGTGTGGCGCTGCTGGCGATCACCCTGGCCAAGCCTGAACATCTGTGGCCGCTGCTGGTGCCGTTGTTCGGCGCCATCGCCAGCCTGGGCTTCCTGCTGCCCAATTCCTCGGCCTGCGCCATGGCCAGCCAGGGCCGACACGCGGGTAGCGCCTCGGCGCTGATGGGCAGCCTGCAGTTCACCGTGGCGGCCGGCGCTTCGGCGCTGGTCGGCGCATTGCACGACGGCTCTGCCCTGCCGATGGCCGTGGTGATTACCGTCTGCGGCCTGGTGGCCGCGGTGCTCGGCTGGCTGAGCGGGCAGATCAGCGAGCGCGCGGCCTGATCAGCCGGCGGCGCGCTGCGCCTGTTCCGGCAGCCGGTGCGGAGCCTTCAGGCGGGCCTCGAGGGTAGCGACGAAACTGCGCGCCTCGCGCTCGCTGCGAAAGCCCACGGCCTGCTGATCGAGGCAGACTTCCCAGGGCTGGTCCTTGCTCAGACGGGACGGACGGACGAGGATGTTCATGCTGCTCACCCCTGTGCGGTCAGGTGAAAAGGGACCCTCAGTGTAGTCCTGTCCTGTGGCGGCAACGGGTGCGACCCGTGGTCGCCGACATGCGGTGGTCCGGCTCGCGATCATGCGTCCAAGCCCGTCGCAGAGGGCCCGGGCGGACGCGTTCGCGCTTCGCTGAAAAATCCTGAAAAGCAATCTTGCCCCGCTCGGCGAATGGCCTACGACCAAAGGTTGATGGTGGGGTGGCGATCCCCGTCCATACTCGTTGTTCGACCTCGATAACAACAATAAGAGGCAGTGACGATGAGTTACCGGCAGTCCCATGACCGCTCCATCGCGGAACCTTCCGCCTTCTGGGCCGAGCAGGCCGGCCGCGTGGCCTGGTACCGCGCGCCGCAGGACACCCTGCAGGCCCTGCCCGACGGCAGCCATCGCTGGTTCGCCGATGGCCGCCTGAACACCTGCTACCTCGCCCTCGACCGGCAGATCGAACTGGGCCGCGGCAACCAGGCCGCGCTGATCTACGACTCCCCCGTGACCGACACCCAGCAGCGCTTCAGCTACCTGGAGCTGCGCGATGAAGTCGCACGCCTGGCCGGCGCGCTGCGTGCGCTGGGAGTGGAGAAGGGCGACGGGGTGATCATCTACATGCCGATGGTGCCGCAGGCGGCCATGGCCATGCTCGCCTGCGCGCGGCTCGGCGCGGTGCACTCGGTGGTCTTCGGCGGCTTCGCCCCGCACGAGCTGGCACTGCGCATCGACGACGCCAGACCCAAGCTGGTGCTCACCGCCTCCTGCGGCCTGGAGTTCGAGCGGGTGATCGCCTACAAGCCGCTGGTGGACAAGGCCCTGGAACTGGCCAGCCACAAGCCGGCCCACGTGCTGGTGCTGCAACGTCCGCAGGCGATGGCGGAGCTTACCGCCGGGCGTGACCTGGACTGGCGCGAAACCCTGGCCCGCGCGCAACCGGCCGACCCGGTGGAAGTCGCCAGCGGCGACCCGCTGTACATCATGTACACCTCCGGCACCACCGGGAAACCCAAGGGCATCGTGCGCGACAACGGCGGCCACGCGGTGGCGCTGAGCTACGCCCTGCCGACCATCTTCGGACTGCAGCCGGGGGAGGTCTGGTGGGGCGTTTCCGATGTCGGCTGGGTGGTCGGCCACTCGCTGATCGTCTACGGCCCTTTGATGAATGGCTGCACCACGGTGTTCTACGAGGGCAAGCCGGTGCGTACGCCGGATGCCGGCAGCTACTGGCGGGTGATCGAGGAGCACAAGGTCAACAGCCTGTTCTGCGCGCCCACGGCAATCCGCGCGATCCGCAAGGAAGACCCCCAGGGCGAACTGCTCAAGCGCTACGACCTGGGCTCGCTGCGTCACCTGTTCCTCGCCGGCGAGAAGCTCGACAGCAGCACCCAGCACTGGCTGGAGGAACTCACCGGCAAGCCGGTGCACGACCACTGGTGGCAGACCGAGACCGGCTGGCCGGTGACCGCGCCCTGCACCGGCCTGGCTGACCATGACCTGCGCGCCGGCTCCACCAACCGCGCGGTGCCCGGCTATCACGTGCAGGTGGTGGACGACGAAGGCCGGCTGCTGGGACCGAACGAACAGGGCTCCATCGTCATCGCCCTGCCGCTGCCGCCCGGCTGCGCGCAGACGCTGTGGAACGATCACCCACGCTACCTGCAGGCGTATCTGAAGACCTACCCCGGCTACTACCACACCGGCGACGGCGGCTACGTGGACGAAGAGGGTTTCGTCTACATCATGGGCCGCACCGACGATGTAATTAACGTCTCCGGCCACCGCCTTTCCACCGGCGAGATGGAGGAGTTGCTGGCGCTGCACGAGGCCGTCGCCGAATGCGCGGTGATTGCCGTGCAGGACGACCTCAAGGGCCACGTGCCGCTGGGGTTGGTGGTGCTCAAGGACGGCGCGCAGACCAGCGAGGCGGATCTGCAGCGCGAGCTGGTGGCGCTGGTACGCGAGCGCATCGGCGCGCTGGCCTGCTTCCAGCGCGCGGTGGTGGTGAAGCGCCTGCCCAAGACCCGCTCGGGCAAGATCCTCCGCGCCGTGCTGCGCAAGATCGCCGACGGCGAGAGCTATGCGCCGCCATCAACGATTGACGACCCGGCCATCCTTGGCGAAATCGCCGAGCGCCTGGGCCAGGCCGGCCTGGCCAAGGCCGGTTGATATCCCACGACGCCGGCACTGCCGGCGTATTTCCAGGGCCGCACGCGTTGCGGCCCTTTTTTTGCGCAGCGCTCGCGGACAGCGGGATTAAAGGCCCATTGCCATCTAGACTGCTGGCATCGGGCCTTCATCTGCGGTGTGGTGTTCATGGTCAGTTCGGTGATCCTCGATGAGGAAGAGCTGCAAGCGCTACGCGAAGTCACTGCGCCGGCCGCGCGCATGCCGATGGTGCTGGTGGTCGATGATGACCGCGAGGTGCTGGCCGAGATGCGCGAGCTGATCGAGGGCGCGGGCTTCCGCTGCCTGACGGCCGGCAGCGCCGCCGAAGCGCTGCGGCGCATCCGTCGCGACGAATCCGACATCGACCTGCTGGTGACCGACCTGCGCATGGAACACGAGGGCGCCGGGCTGGAGTTGATCCGTGAACTGAGCGAGGTCGGCACCTTCCTGCCGATCATCGTGCTCTCCGGCCAGGCGGATGCCCGCGACGTGATCGAGGCACTGCGGCTGAACGTCCTGGACTTCATGGTCAAGCCGGTGGACCCGGCGTATTTCCTCGACCTGCTCAGGCGTTGCTTGTAGACCTTGGTGTCAGGCGCTTCGCGAGCAAGCTCGCTCCTACAAAGAGCGGGGTGTCACTGTAGGAGCGAGCTGGCTCGCGAACCCGGGCCGAAACGTTACAGCGTCTGCGCCTTGAAGGTATCGCACTTGCCCGGCGAACCGCTTTCGAAGCCGAGCTTGAACCAGCGCACGCGCTGCTCGGAGGACCCGTGGGTGAAGGAGTCCGGCATCACCGTGCCGCGCGCCTGGCGCTGCAGATGGTCGTCGCCGATGGCATTGGCAGCATTCAGCGCTTCTTCCACATCGCCCGGCTCCAGCCAGTTCAGGCGTTGCTGGGCGTGGTTGGCCCAGACGCCGGCGAAGCAGTCAGCCTGCAGTTCCTGGCGTACCGACAGGCCGTTGGCGCCTTCCATGCGCGCGCCGCGCTGGCGGGCGGCGTTGATCTTCGCCGAGATGCCCAGCAGGTTCTGCACGTGGTGGCCGACTTCGTGGGCGATCACGTAGGCCTGGGCGAAGTCGCCGGCGGCGGCGAACTTCTGCTCCATCTCGCGGAAGAAGCCGAGGTCGAGATACACGCGATGGTCGCCCGGGCAATAGAACGGACCTACTGCGGAGGAGGCGAAGCCGCATGCCGAGTTCACCCCGCCGTTGAACAGGATCAGCTTGGGCTGCTCGTACTGCTGGTTGCTGCGGGCGAAGATTTCGCCCCAGGTATCCTCGGTGTCACCGAGGATCGAGCGGACGAAGTCCACTTGCGGATCGGCACCGGTCGCCGGCTTGCCTTGTGTCGGCCGCGCCGGCGCCTGCTGCTGGGAGACGTCCATCTGGCCGAGCAGCGAGCCGAGGATGGTCATCGGGTCCTGCCCGGAGAGCAGGCCGATCACCACCACGATGGCCACGCCGCCCAGGCTCAGGCCGCGGCCGCCAATGCGCATGCCCCCGCCGCCCATGCCGCCGCCGCTGTCATCGCGGGCATCCACTACGTTGTCGCTGCGTCGTCCTTTGCGCCATTGCATGGCGGCATCTCCATCGAACAGGTGGGTTCAGTGTTGTCTCGGCTGGGGCTGGCCGCCAGCCCGGTCGTCAGGCGAACCGGTGCAGCAGCTCGGCGCGGGCGAGCAGTTGCACGTCGCCGCCGACGCGTACCTCGTCGTCCTGGCCGACCTGCACGTCGAGCCGGCTGGGTCGACCGACGAAACGGCCCTGGGCCAGCTGGAACAGCTCGCCGCGGCGCGCCTTGCCCAGCTCCACCAGGTAGGCGGCGACGGGGCCGGCGGCGCTGCCGGTGGCGACGTCCTCGATGATTCCGGCGCCGTCCCAGGTACGGCCTTCGCGATTATCTACATCCAGCACGAAAACGAAGGCGGCGTTGAGCTTTGCCAGCTCGCCCGCTAGATCCGTGCGCTGGCGCACGCGGCCCAGTGCCTCGCTGCGTACCGGCAGCAGCAGGTAGGGCAGGCCGGTGCTGACCACGGCGGCGGGGTAATCGGCGAGATCGCTGGCCGAGAGCGAGAAGGCTTCGGCGAACCAGCGGCGCGCCTCGTCGTCCAGCACGCTGCCGAAGTCGGCGGCGCCCTGGTTCATCTCGGCGTGGAAGCCGGCACCCCGACGGCGCGTGGCGACCTTCACCTGCTTGGCCGGCAGCTCCAGCGTCCAGAGTTCTTCCTCGCCGCGCTGGTGCAGGTGATGCAGCAGCGCGGCCGCGCCCAGCACCGGGTGGCCGGCGAAGGGCAGTTCCTCGTCGAGGGTGAAGATGCGCGCCGAATAGGTATCCAGCGACGCGGACGGGAACAGGAAGATCGACTCGAACTGGCGCAGCTCCTGGGTCAGTGCCTGCAGGGTCTGGGCGGGGATGCCCCGGGCGTCGGGGAAGACCGCCAGGCCATTGCCGGTGAGCGGTTGGTCGGCGAAAACGTCGAGCTGCCAGTATTGTTGCGCGGACATGGGCCTCCAGATGCCGCCCTTGAGCGGTGCTAAGAAAAACTCGACAGCCAGCCTAGCGAGCTATATGTTCGCCGACAAGAAAGCGCAGCCCACACGCCACGCTTTCCAGGCCACCGCAGTGGCCGGCGTCGCTCGGACGGTTCCGGGCGCCTACGTTCATCAGAGGACACCATGACTGAACCCCGTTCAGCTCGTCGCTTTGCGCGCATCGATCGCCTGCCCCCCTACGTTTTCAACATCACCGCCGAACTGAAGATGGCCGCCCGCCGCCGTGGCGAGGACATCATCGACCTGTCCATGGGCAACCCGGACGGGGCCACGCCGCCGCACATCGTCGAGAAACTCTGCCAGGTCGCCCAGCGCGAAGACACCCACGGCTACTCCACGTCCCGTGGCATCCCGCGCCTGCGCCGCGCCATTTCCCACTGGTACCGCGACCGCTACGACGTGCAGATCGACCCGGAATCCGAAGCCATCGTCACCATCGGTTCCAAGGAAGGCCTGGCGCACCTGATGCTGGCGACCCTGGACCACGGCGATACCATCCTGGTGCCCAACCCCAGCTACCCGATCCACATCTATGGCGCGGTGATTGCCGGCGCCCAGGTGCGCTCGGTGCCGCTGGTGCCGGGGATCGACTTCTTCAACGAGCTGGAGCGGGCGATCCGCGAATCCATCCCCAAGCCGAAGATGATGATCCTCGGCTTCCCTTCCAACCCCACCGCGCAGTGCGTGGAGCTGGACTTCTTTGAGCGCGTGGTCGACCTCGCCAAGCGCTACGACGTGCTGGTGGTGCACGACCTGGCCTACGCGGACATCACCTTCGACGGCTGGAAGGCCCCATCGATCATGCAGGTGCCCGGCGCCAAGGACATCGCGGTGGAGTTCTTCACCCTGTCCAAGAGCTACAACATGGCCGGCTGGCGCATCGGCTTCATGGTCGGCAATCCGGAGCTGGTCTCGGCCCTGGCGCGGATCAAGAGCTACCACGACTACGGCACCTTCACGCCGCTGCAGGTGGCGGCGATCGCCGCGCTGGAAGGCGACCAGCAGTGCGTGCGCGACATCGCCGAGCAGTACCAGAAGCGCCGCGACGTGCTGGTGAAGGGGCTGCACGAGGCCGGCTGGATGGTGGAGAACCCCAAGGCTTCCATGTACATCTGGGCCAAGATTCCCGAATCCTACGCACACATGGGCTCACTGGAATTCGCCAAGAAGCTGCTCAAGGATGCCAAGGTCTCGGTGTCGCCGGGCATCGGTTTTGGCGACTACGGCGACGATCACGTGCGCTTCGCCCTGATCGAGAACCGCGACCGCCTGCGCCAGGCGGTGCGCGGGATCAAGGCAATGTTCCGCGCCGACGGCCTGTTGCCGGCCAAGGCCGAATGACGCTGCGTCGATAGCAAAAAGGGCGGCCAACTGGCCGCCCTTTTCATTGGGCACGTTGCTCTTCTGTAGGAGCGAGCTTGCTCGCGAACCTCTGATGGAGATGGCTCGCTCCTACGAAAAGCCGCGTCAGTGCGCGGGATAATCCGCCAGCACTTCGCGCTGGCCGGACTTGTTCAGGCCGACCACCTGATAGGCGTCATACCGGTCGCCCATTTCCATGCCCGGCGAGCCCATCGGCATGCCCGGCACGGCGGCGCCGACCAGATCGGCACGCTCGCGCAGCTTCAGGACGTCGGCCGCTGGCACGTGGCCTTCGACGAACTTGCCGTCGATAACGCCGGTGTGGCACGAGCCCATGCTGTAAGGCACGCCAAGTTTGGTCTTCACTGCACTCATGTCCGCCTCGACATGGTCGTTGACGGTGAAGCCGTTGCTTTCCAGGTGCTTGATCCAGTCCTTGCAGCAGCTGCAGTTGGCATCGCGGTGCACATCAATGGTCAGCGGCTCGGCGGCCTGGGCGGCGCCGGCGACAAGGGCGGTGAGCAGAAGCAGGGTGCGCATGGTCGGGAACCTTAGAAGTACGGACCCGACCGAGCATACTCCCGCGGTGGATACGGCCCCACCCGCCGTTTGTTTCCCCATATGACGCGGGCAGGCGAACTTGCCAGGCGGCGCGGGGTCTCTAGCTGATCGGTGGTGCGTCCGCGACTGTCGGTCGCAGGGTTGGACGCTCGGCAATGGCTGCATGGCCAAGGAGAAAATCGGATGCTCTTCGCCCGTCTCGTCCTGCTGGTCCAGGCTCTGGTCTGGGGTGGCCTGGGACTGCTCTACTGGATCCGCCCCTACGAAATGGCCAACCTCAGCGGCATGCTGCTGATGGAGCCGTCCTCGGTAAGCGATGCCCGCGTGTTCTACGGCGGCCACCAGTTCGCCCTCGCGCTGTTCCTGGTCTTCGCCCTGCGTCGTCGCCTGCTGGTGCGCCCGGCGCTGATCCTGGTGATCCTGGTGCAACTGACCCTGACGCTGTCGCGCCTGCTCATCGCCTGGACCGAGGGCGGCATGGAGTGGGACGCGCAGCTGGCCGGCGTGGTTTATCGCGGGGTGATCTCGGCACTGGCGATCTTCGCCCTCTACTGGCTGGAGCGGCAGTCGCGCCATCGCCACGTGGTGGTGCGCGAGGAAGAGGAGCCGGAGGAGCGCAAGGCGGACTTCGAGGGGTTGTGAACTTCGAATGACGTGAGCTTCGGATAAGCGGCGCGGCCTGCTGGCGGCGCCGCTGCCGGGCAACCCCCGCTCCGTGCTATCGTATTGATTTCGCGGTAGAAGCAAGGCGGAGCCAGCATGAAGTTCGTACACCAACGTGAGCACCTCAACGAAGGCGATCTGGTCGTCATCGAGTGCTCCATGACCTGCAACATCCGCCTGATGACCGATGCCGCCTTCCGCAGCTTCAAGAATGGCGGGCGCCACGTCTACCACGGCGGCGCGTTCGACCGGTTCCCGGCGAAGATCAAGGTGCCCAGCACCGGCAACTGGAACATCACCATCGATACCGTCACCCGCCGCGCCATCAGCGTGACGCGCAAGGCCGACTTCAAGTACAGCATCAAGTTCGTGCGCAAGTCGCCGTCGAACTACAGCTGATCCTCAATTCCCCGCATGTGCGGGGAAGTCCGCCAGCAGCCGGGCGATGCCTTCGTCCACGGCCTGCTGGGTGATCTTCGGGTCTTGCAGCTGGCGCGCCACCTGCGCCTGGTAGAGCACTGTTCCCGTCGCCTCGTCGAGAATCTGCAGTGCCAGGCGCGCCTGTTCCTGATCGGTGATCTGCGTCTGAGTCATCACGCCCGCGCCGGTGACCACCGGGCGCTGGACGATGCCGGTCTGGCTTTCCAGCCCGACGGCATAGATCACCCGCAGCTCCCCTGAATTGTCCTGATAGCGGTAGCCCTTGGCCTCCAGCGCGCGGCGCACGGCGAGGTCGAAGCGATCTTCCAGGTCCTCGCGGTGACCCTGGGCGCGCACGGCCTGGATGAAGAAGGTGCTTTGCCGGCCATTGGCGGCGGGGGAGACGCTGATGTTGGCGGGATCGCTGCCGGCGCAGGCGGCCAGCAGCAGGCAGAGCAGGGGAAGGATCAGGCGGGACATGGACGTGCCTCTCGTCATTGTCCCGCAAGCGTAGCCGCCGAATGACGGCGCGCCGCCCAACCCTTGGTTGGGCGGCATACGCTTGGGCGAGGGCGTCAGCGGCGGGTCAGCAGTACGCCGGCTTCCATGTGATGGGTGTAAGGGAACTGGTCGAACAGGGCGCAGCGGCTCACCTGGTGGGTGTCGTGCAGCTGGGCGATGTTCTGCGCCAGGGTCTCCGGGTTGCAGGAGATGTACAGGATGTTGTCGAAGCGCCGGGTCAGCTCGCAGGTGTCCGGGTCCATGCCGGCGCGCGGCGGGTCGACGAACACGCTGCCGAAGGCGTAAGACTTCAGGTCGACATCGGCGAGGCGGCGGAACGGGCGCACGTCATTCAGCGCCTGGGTCAGCTCCTCGGCGGAGAGGCGCACCAGGGTGACGTTGTCCACGGCGTTGTCGGCCAGGTTCGCCAGGGCGGCGTTCACCGAGGTCTTGCTGATTTCGGTGGCCAGTACCTTGCGCACGCGGGTGGCCAGCGGCAGGGTGAAGTTGCCGTTGCCGCAATACAGCTCCAGCAGGTCGTCTTCGCGCTGGCCGAGGGCTTCGTACGCCCAGTTGAGCATCTTCTGGCAGACCTCGCCGTTGGGCTGGGTGAAGGCGCCCTCCGGCTGGCGGTAGCGGAAGGTGCGGCCGGCGACGGTCAGCTCTTCGCTGACGTAGTCACGCCCCACCACCACGCGCTTGCCGCGCGAGCGGCCGACGATGCTCACACCCAGCTCGGCGGCCAGCTTCTCGGCGGCGGCCTGCCAGGTGGCGTCCACCGGACGGTGGTAGCAGAGGGTGATCAGCGCGTCGCCCGCCAGGGTGGTGAGGAACTCCACCTGGAACAGCTTGTGGCCCAGCGTCGGCTCTGCCCAGGCGGCCTTCAGGCGCGGCATCAGCTCGTTGATGCGCTGGCTGGCGATGGGGAATTCCTCGATCAGGATCGGCGTGTGCTTGTCGCCCTGCTCGAACATCGCGTAGTGGCGGGCTTCGCCCTCGCGCCACAGGCGGAACTCGGCGCGCAGGCGGTAATGCTCACGGGGCGAGTCGAACACCTCCGGCTCAGGCGCGGCGAAGGGCGCCAGCAGCTCGCGCAGGCGCGCGGCCTTGTCGGCCAGTTGGCTGTCGTATTGGGAGGGATCGAAACGCGGACTGCTCATGGGGCGGGTAACTCGTGTGAAGGCGGCGGCATTTGATGGGTATCGCAGCCCAACACACCCAACACCACCACAGTGCCCTGGACGATGGGGGGGGCCCCGCCGAAACCCCGTCACATAAA
>NZ_JBGLYK010000116.1:0-17626 GCF_047304025.1 Pseudomonas sp. Pseusp97
GTTGCCGGCTGCTCGGTCGCGGCGGGGGCGGCCGGGGCTTTCGGCTCTTCTTTCTTGTCGCAGGCGGCAAGGCCGAGGCCAGCGACGATCAGCAGAGCGAAGGGAAGGGTTTTTTTCATGCGGAGCCTCCATGTGTGGCTTTCCTGGTGTTAGCGCTTGGAGTCGAAGTTGTGTGAATTAGTTCAACGATTATTCCAGCGCCCCACCAACCCATCACTGCAGCAGTGACAGCGGCCGGGGTATCATGCGGCCCCGTGCAGTCAATCGGTCACCCCCTCCCATGTCCGAAAATCCACTCCTTGAGCGCGCCCAGCGCTTCCTGTCGGCACTGCGCCACTGCCAGTTGCTGGGCATCAGTGCGCACGCGGCGGACGCTACCGGCCTGACCCTGCGGCTTCCCTACAGCCAAGCCATAGTCGGCAACCCGGAAACCGGCGTGATCCATGGCGGCGCCATCACCACGCTGATGGACACCACCTGCGGCATCTCGACCGTCTGCGTGCTGCCGCAGTTCGAGATCTGCCCGACCCTGGACCTGCGCATCGACTACATGCACCCGGCGCAACCGCACAAGGATGTCTACGGATTCGCCGAGTGCTACCGGGTCACCCCGAACATCATCTTCACCCGCGGCTACGCCTACCAGGACGACCCGTCGGAGCCCATCGCCCACGTGGTCGGCACCTTCATGCGCATGGGCAAGGCGGTCTCCGCCGGCGCGGTGAAGCGCGACGTCGATGGGGGGCAGGCATGAGCGCGGTGAATATCGAGGCCATGGTGCGCGCGGCGCACGAGAGCAAGAACTACGATCCGCTGCTGGACATGATCCCCTACGCCCGGCTGCTCGGCATCCGCTGCCTGCGCCTGGGCGACGACGCGATCTTCCACCTGCCGGCCAACCCGGACAACATCGGCAACCCGACGCTGCCGGCCCTGCATGGCGGGGTGATCGCCGGCTTCATGGAGCAATCGGCGTTGCTGCACCTGCTGATGTTCATGGGCATCCCGCACATGCCCAAGATCATCGACTTTTCCATCGACTACCTGCGCGCCGGGCACTTCCGCGATACCTACGCGCAGTGCCAGGTCTGGCGCCAGGGCAGGCGCGTGGCCAACGTCGCCATCACCGCCTGGCAGACCACCCGCACCGAGCCGATCGCCACCGCCCGTGCGCACTTCAAGGTCGACGGCGCCTGAATGGATACGCTGCTCATCCTGCTCGGCCTGCTGCTGATCCTCGCCGGGTATGTCTGGCTGATCGCCCGCGCGTTCGAACGCAGCCTGTTCTGGGGGCTCGCCAGCCTGCTGCCACCCTTGGCGCTGTTGTTCATGCTGATCCACTGGCGGCACGCCCGAAGTGCAGTCGCCCTTGGGGCGCTGGGCTGCATTCCGCTGGTGGTCGGGCTGACGATGCTGGCCGCCCAGGACAGCGGCCGCCTGCAAGCCATCCTCAGCCTGGAATGGCTCACACCCGAGCCGGTGGCCAAGCCCGAACTGGCCATCAGCCTGCGCGGTGAACTCAATGGCAGGGCCTTCGTGCCGGAGCAGGCCGAGTTCATCGACGGCGTGCTCAGCCTGCGCGAAGGACAGGACTTCTATGCCCACCGCGAAGTCCAGGTGCGCCTGGCGGCGCCCGTCAGCGGGCCGGTCCGGCTGGACGTGCTGCCCGACGACAAGGGCCGCCTGCCGGAAATAGAAGTCAGCTGGCTCGCGCCGGGCCAGGACCTGCCCGAGGCGGTGCGCCTGCAGCGTGGCTACAGCCTGCACCTGGACCTGACACCCAAGGCCCCGAACCGCATGGAAGGCGCCTTCCACCTGGTGCTGCCGGCGGAAATGCAGACCACGCTGTCGGGCACCATCGAAGTCTTTACCGACCGCCTGCGCTACCGCGACGGCGAGGTGGATACCCGCTTCGATTCGCGCGATACCCTGCGCTACGTACTGCAGGACTATCTGCAGCGTCGCTTCGCCCGCCGCGATGTAGCCATCAGCAGGATGCCTGCGCTGGACACCCAGCGGGCCGCCCAGGAGGTGCCCTTGACGGTCGAGGTCGGTGGCGAATCGCAAGCCCTGCAGGTCACGCTGGAAAAAACCCCTGCTCGCGGCTGGGGCGTGCGTGGCGACCGCTATCCGCGACTGAAGGCGGTGAGCGCCGCCGCGACGCCGGCGCCGTCCGCGGTTCCCGCGCAGGCGAGCGTCCCTGTGCCGCAGGCAGTGGAAAGCGGCCGCCTGCCTCTGGAACGCCTGCTGTCCGCTCCGCAGCGCTACGTCAATCGCGGCATGCGCGTGACAACCGAGCGCGGTCGGATCGCCGAGGGCGTGTTCGTCGGCCTCGATGCCGACGGTCGCATCGTCATCCGCCAGGTCATCGACGGGCCGGGAGAGGCCAGCTACACGCTGCGCCCCAGCGAGATCACGGACATCGAGCTGTCGGCACGCTGATCCTGCGCCAGCGGCCCTTGCCGAAGGGTTGGCGAATTTTCGCCAACCCCTTGAATTGGTTCGGGAAGCCCCCATCTCGCTGACATCGGCCGCAAGACGCGGCATTTGTCACCTCGGAGCGAGAAACGATGAGCGCGGAGACTCAAAAAGAAACACTGGGCTTCCAGACCGAAGTGAAGCAACTGCTTCACCTGATGATTCACTCCCTGTATTCGAACAAGGAAATCTTCCTTCGCGAACTGATTTCCAATGCTTCCGACGCGGCCGACAAGCTGCGTTTCGAGGCGCTGGCCAAGCCCGAGCTGCTCGAAGGCGGCGCGGAGCTGAAGATCCGTGTGAGCTTCGACAAGGACGCCAAGACCGTCACCCTCGAAGACAACGGCATCGGCATGAGCCGCGAGGAAGTGATCGCGCACCTGGGCACCATCGCCAAGTCCGGCACCGCCGACTTCCTGAAGAACCTGTCGGGCGACCAGAAGAAGGATTCGCACCTGATCGGCCAGTTCGGCGTGGGCTTCTACAGCGCCTTCATCGTCGCCGACAAGGTCGACGTCTTCACCCGCCGCGCCGGCGCGCCGGCCAGCGAGGGCGTGCACTGGTCGTCCAGAGGCGAGGGCGAGTTCGAGGTCGCGACCATCGAGAAAGCCGAACGCGGCACCCGTATCGTCCTGCACCTCAAGGAGGGCGAGGACGAGTTCGCCGACGGCTGGCGCCTGCGCAATATCGTCAAGAAGTACTCGGACCACATCGCGCTGCCCATCGAGCTGCCGAAAGAGCATTACGGCGAGGAGAAGGACAAGCCGGCCGAGGCCGAGTGGGAAGTGGTCAACCGTGCCAGCGCCCTGTGGACCCGTCCGCGCACCGAGGTGAAGGACGAGGAATACCAGGAGTTCTACAAGCACATCGCCCACGACTTCGAGAACCCGCTGACCTGGAGCCACAACAAGGTCGAGGGCAAGCTCGAGTACACCTCGCTGCTCTACGTACCGTCCCGCGCGCCGTTCGACCTGTACCACCGCGAGGCCCCGCGCGGCCTGAAGCTGTACGTGCAGCGCGTGTTCATCATGGACCAGGCCGACCAGTTCCTGCCGCTGTACCTGCGCTTCGTCAAGGGTGTGGTGGACTCCAACGACCTGTCGCTGAACGTCTCCCGCGAGATCCTGCAGTCCGGCCCGATCGTCGATTCGATGAAGTCGGCGCTGACCAAGCGCTCGCTGGACATGCTGGAGAAACTGGCCAGCAACGACGCCGAAGCCTACAAGGGCTTCTGGAAGAACTTCGGCCAGGTGCTCAAGGAAGGCCCGGCCGAGGACTTCGCCAACAAGGACAAGATCGCCGGCCTGCTGCGCTTCTCTTCCACCAGCGACGAGAGCGGCGAGCAGAGCGTTTCCCTGGCTGACTACATCGGTCGCCTGAAGGAAGGCCAGGACAAGATCTACTACCTCACCGGCGAGTCCTATGCCCAGGTGAAGAACAGCCCGCACCTGGAAGTCTTCCGCAAGAAAGGCATCGAAGTGCTGCTGCTCACCGACCGCATCGACGAATGGCTGATGAGCTACCTGCCGGAGTTCGACGGCAAGCAGTTCGTCGATGTGGCTCGTGGCGACCTGGACCTGGGCAAGCTGGATTCCGAAGAGGACAAGAAGGCCCAGGAAGAGATCGCCAAGGCGAAGGAAGGCCTGGCCGAGCGCCTGAAGGCCGCGCTGGGCGATGAAGTCGCCGAGGTGCGCGTATCCCACCGCCTGACCGATTCGCCGGCGATCCTCGCCATCGGCGAGCAGGACCTGGGCCTGCAGATGCGCCAGATCCTCGAGGCCAGCGGGCAGAAGGTGCCGGAGGCCAAGCCGATCTTCGAGTTCAACCCGGCCCACCCGCTGATCGAGAAACTCGACGCGGAAGCCGACGAAGCTCGCTTCGGCGAGCTGACCCGCATCCTCTTCGACCAGGCCGCCCTGGCCGCGGGGGACAGCCTGAAGGACCCGGCCGCCTACGTGCGCCGCCTGAACAAGCTGCTGGTGGAGCTGTCCGCCTGAGCGCCGTGAAGGCTTGAACAGACGCCACGATTTCAGTGCTGGAATCGTGGCGTTTTTCATTGAGCCTGGCGATGAAAGATCCCGTGCAAGGACGATCGACGGCTCGGAACGCTGACTCAGCGCGGATGCAGGCATCTGCGCCGCAAAGGGAGAAGGGAATGACACAAACTGTTGCGAGAACTACCGGGGCCTTCGCGGGCTTCGATCTGGAAGGCTTCTGGGACGATGGCGACTACTCCGCCAGCCGCTACACCGAGCCAGCCCCCAGCGACGAACTGATTGCGCAGATCGAGGCGGAGTGCGGCTATCGATTGCCGGACGCCTATGTGGAGCTGGCACGCCTGCGCAATGGCGGCGCTGTCGAGCGCTGCTGCTACCCGATGGATGAACCGACCGGCTGGGCCGAGGACCACATCGCCATCACCGGTCTCTATGCCATCGGGCGCACGGCGACCTATTCGCTGTGCGGTGCTCTCGGGTCGGCCTTCATGCGCTCCGAGTGGGGCTATCCGGACATCGGCATCGCCATCGCCAATACCCCCAGCGCCGGGCACGAGATGATCATGCTCGACTACCGCCAGTGCGGCCCACAGGGCGAGCCACGGGTGGTCTATGTGGACCAGGAAGCCGACTTTGCGATTACCGAGGTCGCGCCGGACTTCGCGACCTTCATCCGCGGGCTGGTCAGCGAGGACGAGTTCAACGACGACGCGGAAACTTTCGAAGCCGATCTCGCGACGGTGCAGCGCGGCACGCTGTCGCCCATCCTGCGCCGCGCCCTGGATGCAGCGGCGGCCGAACTGCCCGATGGCGAGCGCTACATCCGCCGCCTGGCCGAGCGGATCGTGCGCGCCAAGGGCTTCTTCGCCATCCATGCCGACCCGGATTCGCAGCTGATGTACGACGCCATGTTCTGGCTGTTCTCCCAGCTCAAGCTTGCCGAGTCATACGAAGACTTCCATGACTGCTCCCGGGAGCAGAGCGATTACCGGCGCCCCTGCTACACGCTGATGCTGACTACCCGCTATGTGGCCGACCTTTACGGGTTCTGCACCGGCGGCTATGCCCCCGGCTTCCTGCGTGACTGGTGGGATGCGCGGCTCGCCGCCGGCAGCATCGTTCACGGCGAGGGCGGCTACCGTTTCGAGGCGGACTATGCGGCCCGGTTGGTCCGTACCTTGCTGGCGATAGACGCGCCGTCCTGACAGCCGCCCGTGCAGGAATCACCTGCCGCTCCCGAGATTGTTGAATAAGGTCGATCCCGGTTCGCTATATTTCTCCGGCATTCACTAGAGGACTACCCCAATGAGTCAGATCAGCGTGCAACCGGTCGCCTACAGTCAGGACGGCGTGTCCTTCGAGGGCCAACTGGTATTCGATGCTGCCAGCAACGCACCGCGCCCCGGCCTGCTGATGGCGCCGAACTGGATGGGCGTCAGCCAGGGCGCCGTGGATATCGCGCGCAACGTCGCCGAGCGCGGCTACGTAGTGCTGGTGGCCGACCTGTATGGCAAGGACGTGCGCCCCAACGGCACGGAGCAGGCGGCCGCCGCCATGATGCCGCTCAAGGATGACCGCGCGCTGCTGCGCAAGCGCATGCAGCTTTCCCTCGCCACCCTGCTGGAGCAGGCCGGCAAGGCGCCGCTGGATACCAGCCGGCTGGCCACCTTCGGCTTCTGCTTCGGCGGCTGCTGCGCACTGGAACTGGCCCGCGACGGCGCGCCACTGGCGGCTGCGGTGTCCTTCCATGGCACCCTGGATACGCCGAACCCGGCCGATGCGCAGAACATCAAGGGCTCGGTGCTGGTCCTCGACGGCGCCATCGATCCCTTCGTGCCGCGTGAGCAGCTGACCGAGTTCGCCAAGGAAATGATCGACGCCAAGGTCGATTGGGCGCTGACCAGCTATGGCGGCGCGGCGCATTCCTTCACCGATCCGCATGCGCAGATCCCGGGCAAGATGCAGTACGACGCCAAGGTGGCGCGCCGTGCCTTTGCCGCCATGTTCGACCTGCTGGACGAGCGCTTCGGCGCCTGACCCGACCGGGGGAGGGCGTCGCGCCGCTCCCCCGTGCAGGACTCAACGCAGCTTGGCCACCTTGAACTCCAGGTCCGGCCAGGCTGGCAGGCCGGCGAAATCCTCCCGCAGGTAACGCGCCAGCGCGATGATCTGCTCGTTGTTCAGGCTATGGCGGAATGCCGGCATGTAGCCCAGCTGCGGCCGTGCGGGATTGCCGATGCCCTCCAGGATCACCTTCAGCAGGTTGTCCGGCGTGGCCGCGTACAGCTTGCCGCTCACCGCCAGCGACGGTTGCACTCCATCGAGCCTCGGGCCGTCACCATCGTGGTGGCAGGCCATGCAGGCACCACTGAAAATGCGGCCTCCGCTGCTACTGACGGGCTGCAGGGTGCCGTAGGTGCGTTGCTCCAGTTCGACTTTCCGTTTCTCGGGCGAGAAGTCTCCCGGCTGCTCCGGCAGGAAGGTCGCGAGGTAGCGCGCCATGGCCTGCAGGTCCGCGTCCGGTTGCTGCGTGAGCCCCGCGGCCACCGGCGCCATGGGGCCGGCGGCGGCGCCGTGGTAGCGGGAAAAACCGTTGCGTAGGTACTCCAGCAGCGTTGCCTGGGTCCAGGCGATAGCAGATTTGCTGAGTTCATTGAGCGGCGGAGCCTGCCATCCGTCCACCGTCGCGCCGGCGAAGCGTTGCCTGCCGGAGCGTTCCGCGCCCAGGACGTTGCGTGGCGAGTGGCAGGCGCTGCAATGGCCCAGTCCTTCCACCAGATAGGCACCGCGATTCCAGGCTGCATCGCGCTGCGGCTTCGGCTGGAAGGGCCCCTCGTCGAAGAACAGGAAGTTCCAGCCCGCCATGATCCGACGCTGGTTGTAAGGGAAGCGCAGGCGGTCGTCCGGCGTAGCCGCCGCGATGGCCGGGCGGCTCATCAGGTAGGCGTAGAGGTCGCGCAGGTCTTCGTCGCCGACGCGGGTGAACGCGGGATAGGGGAAGGCCGGGTAGAGGAAGGCACCCTCGCGCGAGATGCCTTCGCGCATGGCCCGCTTGAAGGCGGCGAAGGACCAGGCGCCGATGCCGGTGTCGCGGTCCGGGGTGAGGTTGGTGGTGTAGAGCGTGCCGAACGGCGTGGGCATGGCGCGACCGCCGGTCAACGCAGCGCCGCCGTCGCGGGTGTGGCACGTAGCGCAGCCGCCCAGAGCGGCCAACTGCTGCCCGCGAGCGATGGCTTCGGCGCTGAAGCTGGCCGGTTCGGGGGGCTCGATGGGCGCGATGCCGGGCTGCCAGCTGAGGAGCAGGCACGCCGCTACCAGGCCGGCAATTCCGCCGATGGCGGCCAGTGAAAAGTTCTTCATGTCGGTTGCTTCCCTTGCAGGGCGGCGCGAACCCGCTCGGGCGTGAACGGCGGGCGAGTGAAACGCACGCCGGTGGCATCGTGCAGGGCATTGGCGATGGCGGCGGCGCCGGGAACGGAGGTGGCTTCCCCGGCTCCCAGCGGCGGCGCTCCGGGGCGGTCGAGCAGCAGCGCGGTGATCCTCGGCACCTGGGGGAAGCCGAGGATCGGGTATCCGCCCCATTCCAGGCTGGTGACACCGCAGCGGTCGAAAGTGGTGTACTCCAGCAACGCGCGGCTGGTGGCCTGGATCACGTTGCCATGGACCTGATGGCGCACTCCATCGGGGTTGACCATCTGCCCGCAGTCCTGGGCCACGTGCACGTCCGTCACGCGCACGGCACCGGTGTGCGGCTCGACCTCGACGTCCACTATCCAGGCCGCCCAGGCCGAGCCGAACCCCGGGAAGGCGCTGTGGAAGTAGCGCGCATAGGCGAAGCCGCGCCCGACCAGCAGGTTGCCCTGGCGCGCCAGCGGGTTGGGTGAGACGCGCGGCTGCCAGCGCGCGGAAGTGGCCAGCGACCTGATCAGCGCCACCGCGCGCTCGTCGTGCAGGTAGCGCAGGCGGAGCTCGATGGGGTCGGCGCCGGCCATCTGCGCCAGTTCATCGATATAGGACTCGTGGGCGAAAACGTTGGGGAGTGCGGAGACGCCGCGCATCCACGACGCGCGAACGATGGGCGCGGCGTCGTTGCAGACCACGCGCATGTGCGGATAGGCGTACTGCGGGATGGCGGTGCGGTCGCCCATCTGCGTCACCTGGGGCTTCAAGTCCACCCGCGAGGTGAGCAGCAGCGCCAGATTGATGCCGTTGTTGGAGGGGTAGCAGGTGGCGAAGTCGTAGGCGGCCACGTTGCCGTCCTTGTCCAGCCCACCGCGCACTTCGATCAGTTGCGCCGCCCCCTTGGGCTCCCAGCCATGCTCCTGCTCGCGTGTCAGTTGCACACGCACCGGTCGGCCGACCGCGATGGCGAGCAGGGCGGCATCGGCGGCGACGTCATCGGCACAGTTGCGCCCGTAGCAGCCGGACGCCTCCATCCGGATGACCTCGACCTGCTCGGCCTGCATACCCAGCAGTACCGCCAGGTCGGCGCGCAGGTCGTGGGGATTCTGGCTGCCGGACCAGACCTTGATCACGCCGTCCTCGAAGTGCGCCAGTGCACAGGAAGGACCGATGGAAGCATGCTGCTGGTAGGGCCAGACGTAGGTGCGCTGCAGCGGGCGCTCGACCTGTTTGAGCACTGCTTCGATCTGCGCATCGTCTTGCAGCAGGCGAGGCTGCCTGGGATGGGCGCGCAGGGTTGCTTCCAGGTCGTCGAGACCGAGCGGCGGCAGGTCGCTCCAGCTCTTCCAGCGTACCTTCAGCGCCCGCGCGATGCGGATCGCCTGTTCCTCGCGCTCGACCACCACGCCGATGAAATCACCCACCACCACCAGCCGGACGAAGCCCGGCAAGTGAGCGACGGATCGCTCGTCCACCTCCACCAGGCTCCTGCCCAGCGGCGCGTTGACGTCCGCGCCGGTAAAGGGAGGGCGCACTACGCGGCCATGGAGCATCCCCGGCAGGCGCATGTCATGCACGTAGGTCAGCTCGCCGGTGACCTTGGCCGGAATATCCAGGCGCGGTACCGAATGGCCGACCACCCGGTATTCGCTGTGCGGCTTGAGCGGTGTGCTGGCATCGATCTTCAACTCGAAACGCTCGCCGCGCAGCAGTTCGCCATAACCGATACGGCGAGTCGGTTTGCGCAGGACGAAGATTTCCCCGCCCGCGCAGCCCAGCTGGCGGATATCGGTCTTGAGCACCTGGGCTGCACGCTGCATCAGGAACTCCCGCGCTTCGGCCGCCGCCCGGCGCAGCGGAATGGCGCTGACCTGCAGGCTGGAGCTGGCAATGGTCGGCCCCTGGTCGGGCGTGTAGCGGGTGTCGCCCAGCAGCAGGGTCACCTGCCGGATATCGACGTTCAGTTCCTCGGCGACCAGCTGGCTCAGCGCGGTGCGGATGCCGGTGCCCAGGTCGACATGGCCGCACGCGGCAGTGATGGTGCCGTTGCCGGCGATGGCGATGAAGCTGTCGACCTGATCCAGCGGCAGGGGAAGCGCGCTGGTGGGTTGTGCCAGCAGTGGGCGCGGCAACTGCACGCTGACCAGCAGCGCGCCGCCTGCCTTGAGGAAGCTGCGGCGGCTGAAAGGCTTCGCGCTCATGTCGGGTTCCCCTGTCCGCCACCTCCGGCCTCGCCGGCGGCGCGCCGCACGGCGTTGAGGATTTCCAGGTGGGTACCGCAACGGCACAGGTTGTAGGCCAGCTCCTGGCGAATCTGCTCGTCGCTCGGGTTGGGGATGCGGGCGAGCAGGGCGGCGCTGGTCATGACCATCCCGTTGGTGCAGTAGCCGCATTGCGCGGCCTGCTCGTCGATGAAGGCCTGCTGCACAGGATGCGGCGCTTCGAGCGTACCGAGGCCTTCCAGTGTAGTGACCTGGCGTCCTGCGGCGGCGCTGAGCGGGGTGATGCAGGAGCGGGTCGCGACGCCATCCAGATGCACGGTGCAGGCGCCGCACTCGCCCAGGCCGCAGCCGAACTTGGGCCCGTTGAGTTGCAGGTCGTTGCGCAGGACATACAGCAGCGGCGTATCGGCAGGCACGGTGAGCTGCCGGGGCTGGCCGTTGACGACCAGCGAGAGGGGATCGGCCACGGAGGCTCCTTCCTGAAGAGAGTCATGCCCCGGCGCGCGGCCATGGCCGGGGCGGGGAAAAGGAAGGGAGTCTTCGGCAGCGGCCTGCCGCCAGCTAGGGCGAGCAGGCCGAAAGGGCTGTAGGAATCAGGCGATAGGGGCGCTGCCGGTGCGCCCCGTCAGCGAGGGCATCAGCGGTTGCCGGCGGGAACCGCAGGGGATTGGTCGGCGCGATAGCCGCGGGCGCCGAACCAGACGATGTACAGGTAGCACACCAGCGGCACGGCGAAGGAGGGCAGCAGGCCGATGCGATCCGCGAAGAAGGCCTGCACCAGCGGCATCACCGCGCCGCCGACTATGGCCATGCAGAGCAGGCCGGAACCCTTGCTGGTGAGGTTGCCCAGGCCTTCCAGCGCCAGGGAGAAGATGGTCGGGAACATGATCGAGTTGAACAGGCCGATCAGGATCAGCGCCCACATCGCCACGTGGCCGCCGACACTCAGCGCGATGCCGATCAGCACGGCGATGGCCACGGCGTTGAAGGCCAGCAACCGGTTCGGCGCGATGGCGCGCATCAGCGCGCTGCCGATGAAGCGCCCGACCATGGCGCCGCCCCAGTAGAACGACAGGTACTTGCCGGCCTGTTCGGCCGGCAGCCCGGCGATGTCCGGCTGGCCCATCAGGCTGACCAGGTAGCTGCCGATGGACACCTCGGCGCCGACGTAGCAGAAGATCGCGATGACCCCGAAGACCAGGTGCCGATGGGCGAAGATCGACTGGCGCCCGGCCACGCCATCGGTGGGTGCGCCGTGGTGGATCTGCGGCAGGCGGAAGAGGGCGATCAGCACGGCAATGGCGAACAGCAGGCCGGCGAGCACCAGGTAGGGCGTCTTCACCGAGTCGGCTTCGCTGGCGGCGGAGCCGATCTGCGAAGCGGCTCCCGCACCGATGGCGAGGATCGTCAGCGAGCCCACCAGCGGCCCGACCGTGGTGCCCAGGGAGTTGAACGCCTGGGTGAGGTTCAGCCGGCTCGCAGCGGTCGATGCCGGGCCGAGAACGTTCACGTAGGGGTTGGCCGCGACCTGCAGCAGGGTGATGCCCGAGGCAAGGATGAACAGCGCGGCGAGGAAGAACGGATAGGACTGTGCACTGGCCGCCGGGTAGAACAGCAGGCAGCCGATGCCCGCGGTGGCGAGGCCGATGATGATCCCGCGCTTGTAGCCGACCCTTTCCACCAGGCGCCCGGAGGGGAAGGACATGACGAAGTAGGCGCCGAAGAAGCAGAACTGGATCAGCGAGGCCTGCACATAGGACAGGGTGAAGACCGCCTTGAGATGCGGCACGAGGATATCGTTCAGCGAGGTGATCAGGCCCCACATGAAGAACAGCAGGGTCAGCACGGTGAGGGCGCTGGTGTGGCGGTTGGCGGTCGACTGGTCCATCACGGACTCCTTGGGCCAGAAGTAGCGGGCTTGCCGTTGGCAAGGGTTCAGGACGCGCGATGTTCCGGTAAAGCGCTGCGCACGTCCTCTTTCGTTCGCCGGTTTCGACCGCCGGGAGGCGATTTCTGATCGGCTTCTCTGTATCGCTAGCGCGGCAGCTCGATACGTTCCGACTCGCCCGGCACGGTCGGCCAGTCGCGAGCGGCCCAGCGTGCGCGAGCGCTATCGATCAGAGCCGGGTCGCTGGCGACGAAGTTCCAGTTCATCCGCCTCGGCCCGTCCAGCGGCTCGCCGCCGATGATCACCGCGTGGCAGTCGCCACAGGCGGAGAGGGTGAAGGTTTCGCCTTCGGGCAGTACCACCAGCCGGTGCAGCGGTAGCGGCTCATCGTCCAGCAGCGCCTCGCCTTCGATCAGGTATAGCGCGCGCTCGGGATGTTCGGCGGGGATCGCCAGCGTCGCACCGGCGGTCAGCTGCAGGTCGGCGTAGAGCGTCTTCGAACGCACCGGTACCGGGGACTCCAGGCAGAAACCTGAGCCTGCGATCATGCGGATGCGCACGCCCAGGCTGTCGCTCTCCGGCAGGCTGGCGCTGGCATGGTGGCTGTAGCTGGGTTCGCAACCTTCCAGCTCGCGCGGCAGGGCCAGCCAGGCCTGTAGCCCGTGCAGGCGCGAGCCGCTGTGCAGCAGGTCGGCCGGGGTCCGCTCGACGTGGGCGACGCCGCGCCCGGCGGTCATCCAGCTGACGTCGCCGGGCAGCACGAGCTGGTCCGAGCCGAGGCTGTCCTTGTGCTGCACCTGGCCCTCGAACAGGTAGGTGAGGGTGGACAGGCCGATGTGCGGGTGCTGGCGGATGTCCATGCCGTGCTCCGGCGCAAAGCGGCTTTCGAGCATATGGTCGAAGAACACGAAGGGGCCGACATTGCGGCGCTGCGCCGAAGGCAACGGCCGCAGGATGGGCACGCCCTCGACGTCTTCGGCGCGGGGGCGGATGCTTAGCAGGTTGTCGCTCATGATGCTGTCCAGTGGTCCGATCCACGCATGATAGCCGCTTGGCAAGGTGCCGACCGGCCTGGCTTGAAGCTGTCATCAGCCTGTCACGCCCATGTCATAGCCTCGCGCGGACCCCAACAAGGAGCGCGACATGTCCATTTCCCGCCTGCCAGCAGTCCTGGCTCTCTCCCTGGCTTGTGCCTTTGCCTCCTCGGCCTTCGCCGAAGTGCGCGTCAACGGTCCGGTCGAGTACGGCGTCTTCGTCAGCAACTACAAGGACTACCAGCCGGGCGAGCGCGTGCTGACCCGCAGCGAGCAGCAGATCGAGTCGACCACCCGCGTGCCGGCCAAGCTGGGCACCCAGTTCGGCATGCGCTACCAGCTCAGCGGCAAGCAGGAAGGCGACACCCCGTTGACCCTGCTGTACTTCACCCCCGGCGTGGTCACTCCGGACGGCCAGCGCCACGACAAGTTCGAGGTGGTGCAGAAACTGGTGGTGGGCGCGCCTACCGACGTGATGGCCTACCAGTTCACCGAGAACCATGAGGTCGTGCAGGGCCAGTGGCGCTTCATGGTGTTCCAGGGAGACCGTCTGCTCGCGGAGAAGACCTTCACCGTCGAGTAACGCTCGCGGTATTCGCTCCGGCGACGAACCTTTCTGTATGAAAAAAGCCCGGCAATCTGCCGGGCTTTTCTTTGCCTTGTGAGTGACGCGGATTACATCTGCGGATTGGCAGCAGGGAAACAGTTTGTTACTTTGCCTGCACGATAGTCCCAACTCCCGCGTGCGAGTCAGAAGAGGAGAGGGAGCCAAAGCGCCCGCAAGCGCTCTGGCAGGAGTGTTACTGCACGATGGCCCGGTTTGTCCGAGGTCCTCGGCAGCCGAGAAACGAATAAGAACAGCGCCGGCCGCAATGACCGGGGCGATAAATCTTGGCCATGGAGGTAATGCTGTCTATGAACAGTCGATTGGGTGCGCGCTCGTCCATTTTCTGGGCTCCGCGCAAGGCGGGGGCAGTGATGGGGCTTCTGCCGCTGCTGGTGGCGGGCTCGGCCCAGGCCCTGGAGTTCAAGCTGGCCGAGAACGAGATCACCGGCTCGCTGGACAGCACGCTGTCCTATGGCGCCATGTGGCGCGTGCAGGGCCGCGACAAGAGCAATATCACCGATATCAACGCCGACGACGGCAACCGCAACTTCGACACCGGCCTGGTTTCCCAGGTCTTCAAGCTCACCTCCGATCTCTCGGCCAAGTACCAGAATTACGGCCTGTTCATGCGTGGCACTGCCTACTACGACACGCAGATCATGGACAAGCGCAACGACTACTACGACACCACCAACGGCGTGGAGCGTCCCAGCCAGTCGTTCCCGCAGGACGATCACTTCACCGATGACACCCGCCACATCGCCGGGCGCAAGGCCGAACTGCTCGACGCCTACCTGTCCGGCAGCTGGGACGTTGCCGAGCACCCGCTGACCGGCCGCGTCGGCCGCCAGGTGCTGAACTGGGGCGAGGGCGTGTTCTACCGGGGCGGTATCAACACCATCAACCCGGTGGACGCCGCGCGCTTCCACCTGCCGGGCTCCGAACTCAAGGAAGTGCTGGTGCCGACCGAGGCGCTGAGCCTCAACTTCGGACTGACCGACGACCTGTCCATGGAGACCTTCTACCAGTGGAAGTGGAAGGAGACCCGCCTGGACTCGGTGGGCACCTACTTTTCCGACACCGACCTGTTCAGCGACGGCGGCAACACCGCCTACACCACCGAGGACAATCCGCTGATCAAGGAGCTGCTGGCCGGCTACCCCACGGTTGCCTCCCTCGGGCTGCTGGGCAACGGGCCGCACGGGCCGAACGCCTACCTGAACCCCAACACCGGCACCTTCAAGGTGGCCAACGTCGGCAAGGACATCGACGCCCGCGACAGCGGCCAGTTCGGCGTGGCCTTCCGCTACATCGCCGAGGAGCTCAACTCCACGGAGTTCGGCTTCTACTTCGTCAACTACCACGCCAAGGAGCCGCAGATCGCCGTGGACCTGCGCCGCTACCAGGGCGTCAACGTCGACGAACTGAACGCACTGCTCGGCCCGCTCGGCCTGGGCGAGGCGGTGCCGGGGCTGGCCACGCTGGACATGGCCAGCAACGCCGAGGCGCGTCGCGACTACGTCGAAGACATCCGCATGTACGGCTTCAGCTTCAACACCACCCTGGGCGATGCGTCGGTGTCCGGCGAGATCGCCTACCGGCCGAACATGCCGATCAGCATCTCCGCCACCGACGACATCCTCGGCGACCTGCTGACCCAGGGCGTGCTCGGCCAGACCAACCTGTTCGACGCCAATGCGCCCGCTGGCCAGGCCTGCGCGCCGGTGGCCGGCAAGCAGCTGTGCCGCGGCGCGCTGTTCGAAAACTACGAGCGCGCCGAGACCTACAACATCTCGCTGTCGACCATCTACAACTTCGGCCCGCACCTGAGCTTCGACTCCATGACCGGCGTGGCCGAGCTGGCCTCCGAGCACATCCGCGGCAGCAGCCTGGAGTACACCGCCTGGGACGGCAGCAAGCGCAAGTTCGTCGGTGCCCAGGACAAGGCCTACGTCGGCGGCAACGGCGACGACGTACAGATCGACCGCGACAGCTATGGCTACACCCTGCTGCTCACCGGCAGCTGGAACGATGTCTACGCTGGGGTGAAGCTGTCGCCCTATGCCGTCTACCAGGAGGACTTCAGCGGCAACTCCGACCGTACCGGCAACTTCATCGAGGGCCGCAAGGCCTACACCCTCGGTATCGACGCCAGCTACCTGAACACCTTCGAGGTCGGCACCCAGTACACCAACTACTACGGCGCCGGCTCCAGCAACTCCATGCGCGACCGCGACAACGTCTCGATCACCGCGAAATACTCGTTCTGATCCGGAGAGGACCATGTACAAGAAGAGTTCCCTGATCGTCCTGGCCACGCTGATGGCCCTGGCCGTCACCGATGCGCGTGCCGCCGTCCCGGCCGACCAGGCCGCCCAGCTCAAGAGCAAGCTGACGCCCATGGGCGCGGAGAAGGCCGGCAACGCCGCCGGCAGCATTCCCGCCTGGAGCGGCGGCCTGACCTCCGCGCCCGCCGGCTACAAGGGGCCGGGTTCGCACCACGTCGATCCGTTCGCTGGCGAGAAGCCGCAGTTCGTCATCACCAAGGCCAACCTCGACCAGTACAAGGCGAACCTGACGCCGGGGCAGATCGCGCTGTTCAACGCCTACCCGGACAGCTACCAGATGCCCGTCTACCAGACCCACCGCACCGGCTCGGCGCCGCAGTGGGTCTACGACAACATCTACAAGAACGCCACCAGCGCCAAGCTGGTGGAAGGCGGCAACGGCTTCTCCGATGCCTACGGCGGCGTGCCGTTCCCGATCCCGCAGAGCGGCGTGGAAGCAGTGTGGAACCACATCGCGCGCTATCGCGGCACCTACATCGTGCGGCGCTCCTCCCAGGCCGGCGTGCAGCGCAACGGCGCGTACGCACTGGTGACCTCCCAGGACGAGGCGCTGTTCCGCTTCTACGACCCCAAAGGCAGCTTCGAAAAGCTCGGCAACACCATGTTCTACTACATGACCTTCACCACCGCCCCGGCCCGCCTGGCCGGTAATGGTGCGCTGGTGCAGGAGACCCTGGACCAGGTCAAGGAGCCGCGCCAGGCCTGGGGCTACAACCCCGGCCAGCGCCGCGTGCGCCGCGCGCCGACGCTGGCCTACGACACCCCCATCGAAGACTCCGACGGCCTGCGTACCGCCGACGACACCGACATGTACAACGGCGCGCCGGACCGCTACGACTGGACCCTGGTGGGCAAGAAGGAAATCTACATTCCCTATAACAACTACCAGGTCACCAGCCCGGAGGTGAAGTACAAGGACCTGCTCACCCCCGGCCACATCAATCCCAAGTACACCCGCTACGAGCTGCACCGCGTGTGGGTGGTGGACGGCAAGCTGAAGCCCGGCGCGCGGCACATCTACTCGCGTCGCACCCTGTACCTCGACGAGGACAGCTGGGGCGCCGCCGTGGTGGACCAGTACGATGGCCGCGGCGAGCTGTGGCGCGTGTCCCAGGCCTACCTGAAGAGCTTCTACGAGCAGCCGATGGTGTGGACGGCGCTGGATACCTTCCATGACCTGCAGGCGCACCGCTACAGCATCCAGTGGCTGGACAACGAGGAACCGGGCACTGCCGACTTCAGCCAGCCATCGCCGGACGAAGCCAACTTCAGCCCGTCGGCGCTGCGGCGCAAGGCATCGCGCTAAGTCCGCAAATAACGAAGGCCCCGCAAGGGGCCTTTTTCTTTCCCGGCCAGCGATACGACCCGTAATCCGCGACAGGGCCGGCGCGTTCTTTTGCGCTGGTGTTTCGGTCACTGCCTTAGCTTGGGTGTTCAGCGCCGCTTTGGCGTGTGCGCGGACTTCTCGTTTCGCCCCCTCGGGCGACCTTCTTTGGCAAACGCCCCAAAGGCAAAGGTCTTGCCCCGGACATCCGGTTTTTCGCCTAGGCGAAAAATTCCCTCGTTGAAGCGAAGTTTCAGGGGCACGCGCTGACGGGCCATCCCTGGCCCGACAGCGCTCTCGCGACATCCATGTCGCTCAACCCCTGA
>NZ_JBGLYK010000117.1:0-17419 GCF_047304025.1 Pseudomonas sp. Pseusp97
AACTACGGCAGCGGCGCCCTCAAGGCCCGCCGCTGCCGTAGTTCGCGCGACCTGTTGAAGCTTGAAGCCGACCACCAGGCCGGCGACGCGCACCGGGCACGGCCAGCGGCGTCACCTTCGTCACCCTGGAAGACGAGTTCGGCATGATCAACGTGATCGTCTGGCGCGACCTCGCCGAACACCAGCGCCGCCCCTTTCTCAGCGCCCGCCTGATGCAGGTGGACGGCACCCTGGAAGCCAAGGACGGCGTGCGCCATGTGATCGCCGGAAGGCTGACGGACCTGAGCGAGCTGCTGGACGGGCTGGATGTGCGGAGTCGGGATTTCCGCTGAGGAGCAGGTGTCACCCCGGCCCATGGCGGTATCATTCGCCGCAACCACGCATACGATGGAAGGACCCCATGAAATCGAACGGACTCTCGCTGCCCTCCCTGCTTTTCGCCGCCTTCGCCTGCACGGCACTCACCTGCACAGCCCGGGCCGCCGACACTCCGCTGCCCGCCGGGGAGTATCTGGCCAAGGGCGGCTGGGGCACCCTGGTCATTCAGAAGGCCGAGCAAGGCGAACAGCTTTTCAGCCTCGAATCCCTGGGCGCCAACGGCCACTCCTGCTCGCTGGACGGCAGCATTCGCAACGGCGAAGCCACCCTGCATGAAGACTGGCAGGAAGGCACCTGCAACGTGAAGTTCAAGCTGCAGGACAACAGCATCGAAGTCAGCAACGAACCGACCGACAGCTGTCGGAGCTATTGCGGCGCCCGCGCCGGCTTCGCCGGCACCTATCTGAACCCGGCTCCCGGTTGCAGCACCCAGGCCCTGCGCCAGACGCGAAACCGCTTCAAGAAGCTCTATGACAGCAAGGACTACGCCAGCGCCGAACGCCTGCTCGCCCCGGTGCTGAGCGACTGCAAGGCCACCCTCCTCTGGCTGGATGAGCTGGCCACCCGCAATGACCTGGCCCTGACCCAGGCCAAGCTCGGCCAAGGCAAGGCCTGCCGCAGCACGCTGGGGACGATGGTCGAAGACGCAAAACGCTACAGCGGCACCCAGGAGGACAACACCGCCATCTGTGACAACGACGGACGCTACCTGCCTCCCGCGGATTGCGACAACTACCTGGGCCAGGTACGCGCCGCCAAGACCAACCTGGGCTGGTGTGAGCGCGCCGGAGGCTGATCCGCGACGCAGGGCGCACGACCCGGAACGGGTTATCCGCCATTGCGGCGGATAACGCTTGGGGCGTTATTCGCCCTACGGGTCTGCCGCGAGGTTCGACGGGAAGTGCGGTTCGCGAGCAAGCTCGCTCCTACGAAGAGCACAGACCTGGGCCTGTAGGAGCGAGCTTGCTCGCGAACCAGCCTGGCACCGAGCCTACCGGGGGAATCGCGCAACCAACCCGCCCGCCAGGACTCACCCTCCCAGCAGGTACAGAACCAGCTCCCCCACTGACAACGAAAACAGATACGGCCCGGTGAACCCCACCCAGATCAGCAGCGCCAGCGGCGTGTAGAGCAGCACCAACGCCAAGCGAGCCCGGCGGCTGCGCAGCATCAGCCAGAAGACCTGCCCCAGCGCGAACAGTGCGCCGCATACCAGGGCGGGGTCGAAGATGGCGTGGAACCGCCCATAGTCGCTCAGCGCCCAGATATCGCTGCCCATGACCAGGAACATTGCCAGCGCCATGCCGGCAGCGCCCAGCGCAAGGGCCAGACCAGCTCCTAGAAAAACCCAGCAGGCCAGCCGGAC
The DNA here is from genome assembly GCF_047304025.1 of Pseudomonas sp. Pseusp97. NCBI lineage: Bacteria > Pseudomonadati > Pseudomonadota > Gammaproteobacteria > Pseudomonadales > Pseudomonadaceae > Pseudomonas > Pseudomonas sp. Pseusp97. The sequence continues at coordinate 1,745 of NZ_JBGLYK010000117.1, forward strand.
CAGCCCTGGCTCAGCGGCTGAGGATCGTTCGCCGTCCATCTGCCTTGTCGCTCCCATGCATGACGGCCCGACACTATACAACCCCGGCGAATTTGCCGAGACGGCGCCGACACCTTACCCTGCCGCCATTCCTCCTTCCGGCCCCCGAGCATGATCACCCTCCGCCACATCGAAGTCTTCCGCGCGGTCATGACCACCGGCAGCGTCACCCGCGCGGCGGCGTTCCTGCACACCAGTCAGCCCACCGTCAGCCGCGAGCTGGCGCGGCTGGAGCAACTGGTCGGCTTCGAGCTGTTCCTGCGCGAGCGCGGGCGGCTGGCGCCGACGGCGCGGGCACTGATGCTGTTCGAGGAGGTGGAGCGCTCCTTCACCGGGCTGGACCGCATCGTCGCCTTCGCCGGCAGCCTCGGGCAGTTCGCCGAGGGCAAGTTCTCCATCGGCTGCCTGCCGGCGCTGTCCCAGGCGCTGCTGCCGGAAGCCTGCAAGCGCTTCAGTCGGGAAAACCCGGCCATCAGCCTGGAAGTCGCGGCGCTGGAATCGCCGCATCTGGAAGAAGCGCTCAGCGCCCAGCACCACGACATCGGCCTGATCGAGAACGACGACGCCCCGCGCGGCACCGAATTGCAGCCGCTGCTGGCAGTGGACGAGGTGTGCATCCTCCCCGACGGCCATCCGCTGCTGGCCCGCGAGCGCCTGGAGGCGGCGGACTTCGCCGGCCTGCCCTTCGTCAGCCTGGCCACCAGCGACCGCTACCGGCACCTGATCGACGCAGTGTTCCTCGGCGCCGGCGTGCAGCGGCAGATGCAGGTGGAAACCCACAGCGCCGTCTCGGTGTGCAGCATGGTCCGCGCCGGGCTGGGCCTGGCCGTGGTCAACCCGATCACCGCGCTGATGTTCCAGGGCCAGGGCATCCAGCTGCGCCCGCTGGCCTTCTCGCTGCCGTTCCAGGTCAGCGTGGCGAAACCGCTGTACCGCCCCGCGACGCCGCTGCGCGAGCGCTTCGTGGCGGCACTTCAGGCAGAGGCCGGCGCGCTGGTGCAGCGCCTGCGCGAAGCCGGTGTGGGCTGCACCCTATATCAAAATTGAATTGATCCGATAACAAGCGGCATTATTCAGCCATGAAAAGGGCCGGTAGACTAGCGCCATCTACCTTTGGAGCCCATTCATGACTTTCCTCGCCCTGCCCCGCGCCGAACAGCTCGCCCTGCAATTCGGCACCCCGCTGTGGATCTACGACGCAGCCACCATCCGCGGCCAGATCGAGCGCCTGAAGAGCTTCGACATCATCCGCTTCGCCCAGAAGGCCTGCTCCAACCTGCACATCCTGCGCCTGATGCGCGAACAGGGCGTGAAGGTCGACGCGGTCTCCCAGGGCGAACTGCTGCGCGCCCTGGCCGCCGGCTACTCGTGCCGCGAGGATGAATCCGAGATCGTCTTCACCGCCGACCTGCTGGACCGCGCCACCCTGGAAACCGTGGTCGAGCACGGCATCCCGGTGAACGCCGGCTCCATCGACATGCTCCGCCAACTGGGCGAAGTCGCCCCCGGCCATCCGGTGTGGCTGCGCATCAACCCCGGGTTCGGCCACGGCCACAGCAACAAGACCAACACCGGCGGCGAGCATTCCAAGCACGGCATCTGGCACAGCGACCTGCGCGCCGCCCTGGACGTGATCCGCGAGCGCGGCCTGCGCCTGGTCGGCCTGCACATGCACATCGGCTCGGGCGTCGACTACGGCCACCTGGCCCAGGTCGGCGAAGCCATGCTCGGCCTGGTGCAGCAGGTGAAGGACGCGGGGCATGACCTGTCCGGCATCTCCGCCGGCGGCGGCCTGTCCATCCCCTACCGCGCCGGCGATCCGGAAGTGGACACCGCGCATTACTTCCAGCTGTGGGACAAGGCGCGCAAGGCTGCCGAAGCCCTGGTCGGCCACAAGCTGCACCTGGAAATCGAACCGGGCCGCTACCTGGTCGCCCAGTCCGGCTGCCTGCTCAGCGAAGTGCGCGCCACCAAGGACGCAGGCCGCAACCACTTCGTGCTGGTGGACGCCGGCTTCAACGAACTGATGCGCCCGTCCATGTACGGCAGCTACCACGGCATCCGCGTGCTGGCTGGCGACGTGGCCAGCCGCGAGGTGATCGACACCGTGGTGGCCGGCCCGCTGTGCGAGTCCGGCGACGTGTTCACCCAGGGCGATGGCGGCGTGGTCATCCCCCGCGCCCTGCCGCGCGCCCAGGTCGGCGACCTGCTGCTGATCGAAGACACCGGCGCCTATGGCGCATCCATGTCGTCGAACTACAACAGCCGCCCGCTGATCGCCGAGGTGCTGCTCGAAGGCGCCGAAGCCAGGCTGATCCGCCGCCGCCAGCGTGTGGAAGAGTTGCTGGCGCTGGAACAGGACCTGGGCTGATCGCCGGGTACCATTCGCCGTAAGAGACGCCGGCCCTGCCGCGGTTCGCGAGCAAGCTCGCTCCTACGAAGAGCACTCCGAGGCCGGAGCTGAACCTGTAGGAGCGAGCTTGCTCGCGAACAATCGGGAACGCCGGCCTTGCCGGCGCTCCCCCCTCACCGATCGATACGCGTCGACAGGCTGATCGACGACATCGTCCGCTCCACCCCGTCCAGCGCGCCGATGCGGTCCAGCACGGCGTCCAGGTCGCGGATCGACAGCGCCTCGACTATCACGATCATGTCGAAGTTGCCGCTCACCGAATGCAGCGTCTTCACCTCGGCGATCTTCTCCAGCGCCTGCACCACCTGGTGCGACAGCTTGGGCAACGCCGTCACCAGCACGTGGGCGCGCACCAGCGACTGCGCGTAGCTGTCCGAGACCTTGATTGAGTAGCCGCTGATGATGCCCTGCTGCTCCAGCCGTTCGATGCGGCTCTGCACCGTGGAGCGCGACACCCCGAGCTTGCGCGCCAGCTCGGAAATCGACTCGCGGGCATTGGCGCGCAGCAGGTTCAGCAAGGCCGCGTCGGCGTTTTTCGTCATATTGCTCATCGTATTGGTCAATCTGCCTGAAAGCTCTCGCCAATCTTGCAGATTGTCAGGTTCATTTCAACGACGGCCTTTGCAATAGTGGACGCCACGGCGAGCCCTCACAGCTCGCCATTTCTTTGCCCGCGCGCCATCCATCGACTGGCCCCTGCGGGCCACAGAAAGCCTTGCCAAGCTGGTGCTACAAGCCGGCACGTCGAACAACAAGGAAAAGCCACCAATGCACAAGAACCGCCACCCCCACACCCCCGGCAAGAAACCGGTGACCATCTTCGGCCCGGACTTCCCCTTCGCCTTCGACGACTGGATCGAGCATCCCGCCGGGCTGGGCAGCATTCCTGCCGACAAGCACGGCCAGGAAGTGGCCATAGTCGGCGCCGGCATTTCCGGCCTGGTGGCGGCCTACGAGCTGATGAAGATGGGCTTGAAGCCCGTGGTCTACGAGGCCGCGAAGATGGGCGGCCGCTTGCGTTCGGAGACCTTCGAAGGCGCCGACGGCATCATCGCCGAGCTGGGCGGCATGCGCTTCCCGGTATCCAGCACCGCCTTCTACCACTACGTCGACAAGCTCGGCCTGGAAACCAGGCCCTTCCCCAACCCGCTGACGCCGGCCTCGGGCAGCACCGTGGTCGATCTGGAAGGCACCAGCCACTACGCCGAGAAGATGGCCGACCTGCCGGAAATCTTCCGCGAGGTCGCCCAGGCCTGGGCCGACGCCCTGGAAGACGGCGCGCGCTTCTCCGAAATCCAGGATGCCATCCGCGAGCGCGACACGGTCAAGCTCAAGGCCCTGTGGGACGAGCTGGTTCCGAAGTGGGACGACCGCACCTTCTATGACTTCGTCGCCACCTCGAAAGCTTTCTCGCGCCTGTCCTATCGCCACCGCGAAATCTTCGGCCAGGTCGGCTTCGGCACCGGCGGCTGGGATTCCGACTTCCCCAACTCCATGCTGGAAATCTTCCGCGTGGTGATGACCAACTGTGACGACCACCAGCACCTCGTGGTCGGCGGCGTCGAGCAGGTACCGCGCGGCATCTGGAGCCACGTGCCGGAGAAATGCGCGCACTGGCCGGCCGGAACGTCTCTGGCCACCCTGCACAACGGCGCGCCGCGTCCGGGCGTGAAGAAGATCGCCCGCGCCGCCGATGGCACCTTCGCCGTCACCGACTACTGGGGCGATACCCGCCACTATGCCGCCGTCCTGGCGACCTGCCAGACCTGGCTGCTGACCACCCAGATCGAATGCGAGGAAGCGCTGTTCTCGCAGAAGATGTGGATGGCCCTGGACCGCACCCGCTACATGCAGTCGTCGAAGACCTTCGTGATGGTCGACCGACCGTTCTGGAAGGACAAGGACCCGCAGACCGGCCGCGACGTGATGAGCATGACCCTCACCGACCGCCTCACCCGCGGCACCTACCTGTTCGACAACGGCGACGACAAGCCGGGCGTGATCTGCCTGTCCTATTCCTGGATGAGCGACGCCATGAAGATGCTCCCGCACCCGGTGGAGAAGCGCGTGCAGCTGGCTCTGGACGCGCTGAAGAAGGTCTACCCGAACGTCGACATCGCCAGTCACATCATCGGCAACCCGATCACCGTGTCCTGGGAGGCCGACCCGCACTTCCTCGGCGCCTTCAAGGGCGCGCTGCCGGGCCACTACCGCTACAACCAGCGCATGTACGCGCACTTCATGCAGGACGATATGCCCGCCGAGCAGCGCGGCATCTTCATCGCCGGCGACGATGTGTCCTGGACCCCGGCCTGGGTGGAAGGCGCGGTGCAGACCTCGCTCAACGCCGTGTGGGGCATCATGAAGCACTTCGGCGGCGCCACCCATCCGCAGAACCCCGGCCCGGGCGACCGCTTCGCCGAACTGGGCCCGATGGTCCTGCCGGACTGATTCGTTCCACTGGTTGAACAGCGGCTCGCGCGGGGCCGGGATCGGGTGCACACTGCCTGGTCCCGGCCTTGCGCGTTTCGAAGGAGAACTCCATGTACCTCGCCCTCTACCAATGCCCCCCCGGCCCCGACGACGTCGCCGGCAACCTGCACCGCCTGGAGCAGGCCGCACAGCAGGCGGTGCAGAACGGTGCGGACCTGCTGGTGCTGCCGGAAATGTACCTGTCCGGCTACAACATCGGCGCAAAACGCGTCGCGGAGCTGGCGGAAAGCTGCGACGGCCCGTCCGCCCAGCGCATCGCCGAGATCGCCCGCGAACACAGGCTCGGCATCCTCTACGGCTACCCCGAGCGTGACGGCGACGCGGTCTACAACAGCGTGCAGCTGATCGATCGCCAGGGCGAGCGCCGCGCCAACTACCGCAAAACCCACCTCTACGGCGACCTGGACCGCAGCCAGTTCAGCGCCTCCGACCAGCCGCCGGTGATCTTCGAACTGGACGGCTGGAAGGTCGGCCTGCTGATCTGCTTCGATGTGGAATTCCCCGAGAACGTGCGCAGCCTGGCAATGGCCGGCGCCGACCTGGTGCTGGTGCCTACCGCCAACATGCGCCCCTACGAATTCGTCGCCCAGGTGCTGGTGCCGACTCGTGCATACGAGAACCAGGTGTTCCTCGCCTATGCCAACTATGTCGGCAGCGAGGGGGAGATCGAGTACTGCGGCCTGAGCAGCATCGTCGCCCCGGATGGCCAGGTGCTGACCAAGGCCAAACACAGCGAGGAACTGCTGATCGCCGAGCTGGACCCGCAGCGCATCGCCCTGGCACGCGAGGGGTACAGCTACGTGCATCTGCGGCGGCCGGTGCTTTATCGCAGCTGAAAAAAGCCCCGGCTAGTTGCCGGGCTTTTTTCGGCTTGCGTCGCGCCGCTTTCGTAGGAGCGGACCCTGTCCGCGAGATCCCGCAACCGGTGCCAATGCCGCAGGATTGCTTCCCACCCGCATCCAGCACGCAGGCCGGCGACGCCCAGCGCGCTGAGAGATTCGCGGACAAGGTCCGCTCCTACGGGAGTGGTGCCCGCGACGCGGGAAAATCCTTGTAGGAGCGAGCTTGCTCGCGAACCCGCTGGGTGCCGTTGTGGCCGGAAAGCCTGTTCGCGAGCAAGCTCGCTCCTACGAAAAGCGGCGCCGCTTGAAGGTCCAGCACCAGCCACGCCGACCTAGCCCCTACGAAAAGCCGTCTGGCTTACAGGTCGAGCACCAGACGCGCCGATTTGGCGCGCGAGACACAGGCGCAGATCTGCTTGTTGGCGGCCTTCTCCTTGTTCGACAGGCAGTTGTCGCGATGCTCCGGCTCGCCCTCCAGCACTTCGACGATGCAGGTGCCGCAGATGCCTTCGCGGCACTCGGTGTCGATGTCGCAGCCGTGGGCCTGCAGCACGTCCACCAGCGTCGAATCCGCCGGTACGTGTAGCACCACGCCGGAGCTGGCCAGCTCCACGTCGAAGGACCCGGCCGGCGCCGCGTTGGCGGCCGGGTCGACCTGGAAGTGTTCCAGATGGATGGCGTCTTCCGGGCGGCTGCGCGCGGCGATCTCTACCACCTTGTTCATGAACGGCGCCGGCCCGCACGTGTAGACGTGGGCCTGCTGCGGCGCACGCTCCAGGCATTCGCCCAGCACACGGTCGAGGTCGGCGGGTTCGACGCCGTAGTGCAGCTCCACCTTGCCTGTGAACGCCTCGCTGGCCAGCAGCTCGACGAAGGCGGCGTGCGCGGCGGAACGGGCGAAGTAATGCAGGCGATAGGACTCGCCCCTGGCGTTCAGGCGGTAGGCCATGCTCAGCAGCGGCGTGACGCCGATGCCGGCGGCGAACAGCACATGCTCGCGGGCTTCCGGCGCCAGGCGGAACAGGTTGCGCGGTGCGCCGATATCCAGCTCCATGCCTTCGCGCACTTCGTGCAGTGCAACGGAGCCACCGCGGGACGCGCCTTCCTTCTTGATCGCCACCAAATAGGCCGCGCGGTCGTCCGGCGGGCTGCACAGCGAATACTGGCGCGTCACCCCGGTGGGGCCGGTGACGTCCACGTGGGCGCCCGGCTCGTAGGCGTCGAACGGCTGGCCATCACAACGTACGAGGCGCAGGGAACGGATGTCCTGCGCTTCCTCGACGATTCTTTCGATTCGGACCTTCATCATGGCGTTACCTGCAAGGCGTTGAGTGCGGGCTCTGTGGCCCCTTTCCGGCCTCTTTTTCATGGGCGGATGGGTTTTCGGTTTGAGTAAAGGAGCGAGTCGGAGGCTCCTGAAATATCGGAGCGGGCGGCTAGACCCTCTCCCCCGCCCTCTCCCTGAAGGGAGAGGGAGTAGTTCGTGCAGCCTGATGCTGAGGTGTCATCCTTCGCCGTTTGGTCCTTTCTCTCCGTAGGGAGAGGGAGCAGTTCGGCGTTTCCGGGTGGCACGGCGTCTCCAACTCTGCCGATCAGTCCCCTCTCCCGCTTGCGGGAGAGGGTTAGGGAGAGGGTTAGGGAGAGGGGCTCTTGAAAACGCCCACCTCCCGCGTCAAAGCCTCAGCGCATGAACAACCCACCATTGATATCCCAGCACGCCCCCGTCACCGATCCGGCGTTCTCGGCACAGAGCAGCAGCACGCTGTCGGCGATGAAGGTCGGGTCGCCCAGACGGCCGGCGGGGATGGTCTTGAGGATCTGTTCCAGGCGCTCGGGCGCCACGCTCTCGTAGACCACCGGCAAATCCAGCGGCCCTGGCGAGATGGCGTTGACGGTCACGCCCTGCCCCGAGAGTTCGCGGGCGAACACCTTGGTCAGGGTCGCCACGCCGCCCTTGGCCGCCGCGTAGTGGCCGCCGGTGGCGGTGCCGCCGTTCTGCCCGGCCAGCGAGGCGATGTTGACGATGCGGCCGAAACCGCGAGTCGCGAAGTGCGTGCCGAACACCTGGCAGGCGACGAAGGTGCCGCGCAGGTTCACCGCCATGGAGGCATCGAAGTCCTCCGGGCTGATGTCCATCAGCGCAGCGACCTTCGACATCCCGGCGTTGTTCACCAGGATGTCGGTGCCGCCCCAACGCTCGGCGAGCAGGTCACGGGCGCGCTCGAAGTCGGCTTTTTCCCGCGCATCCAGCTTCAAGCCGACCGCCGTGCGGCCCTCGGGGTCGAGTTCGTCGGCCAGGCGCTGCACCGCTTCTTCGTTCAGGTCGGCCAGCGCCACGCGCAGGCCGGCGGCGTGCAGGCGGCGCGCGATGACTTCACCCAGCCCGCGTGCGGCACCGGTTACCAGGGCTACTCGTTGCATGGCGCGGCCCTCAGAGCAGGAAGCCGAGCGCGTTGAGCGCGTCTTCGGCGTTGATCAGGCGGATCACCTTGCGCTCCAGTCGCGGCAGGCCATCGACGAAGCGAATGCGGTGGTTCAGGTCGGCAATGAACGGAGTCGCCACGCCGCGCTTGTAGGCGTAGAGCACCTGCGCCGAGTTCACTTCGACCCGGTCGCACGCCGCTTCCACCAAAGTGAAGCGCGAGACGGTGCGCACGGTCTTCGCCGCGTCCACCGCCGACGGCGAATGGCCGCCGGTGAGGCGTTCGATGCGCAGTGCGCGCATCCGCGCGTCGTCGAAGACGTAGTTCAGGCGCGAGGCGAAGTCATCGTCCTGGCCGTCGATCGGCACCACGTAGACGCCGTCCTCGCTCCACAGCTGCGACCACTGCGCGTAGTCCTTGCGGTCCAGCAGTTCGGCTTCGCGCCAGACGAATTCGATGACCTTGGCCAGCGGGCCGGAGAAACCGTTCAGGGTGTCGTTGCTCATTGGCTCATCATCCTTTTCCACATCTGGTACGCCTCGCGCATGCCGCCCTCGTCGGTGGCGTGGGAGACCTTGTCGCCGTTCTCGGCGACCACTTCGCGGTTCAGGCCGCGGTTGACCAGGATCGGTGCGTCGACGCCGGCGTAGGAGCCACGCTGCACGCGGTCCCAGGCCTCGGCGTCATCCGGGCTGCCGAAGCCGAACGGGCCCTGGAAGTGCTCGTGGATGCGCATGCGCTCGCGGTTGGCGATTTCCGGACCGCCGTCCATACCCAGCGCGACGTGGCGAATCTCGGTCTCGGTGACGGAGATCGGCCGCAGCACGCGGAAGAACGACATGGACATGGCCACGTTGGGGAACAGGTTGAGGTTGAAACCGGCGCCGTGCAGCGAGCGGACGATGCGGCGCACCTGCGCAGGCTCCATGGTTTTCGACAGTTCCTCGGTGACGTGGGCGAAGCGCTCCTGAAGCTGCTCGGTGCCGTCGTCGTGGTCCAGATCGACGTGCTCGGGGACCATCACCATCACGCTGTGGCCGTTGCCCAGGGCGTGGGTGACCGCCTGCTCGTCGCTCATGAACGAGAGCATCTCTTCGGTCTCTTCATCCACCGAGGACATGAACGACTTGTGCACGATGGGGAAGTGGTAGCCGTCGGTGGTGTTTTCCAGCTGGATCTTCCAGTTGCCGCGGAAGGTGAACTTGTGTTCGCCCTGGGTCTTGACCGGGTAGCCGGCGCCCTGCTTCATGAACAGGTCCATCCAGTGCTTCGCCCCGCCGAGGAAGTCCTCCAGCGGCTCGATCTCGTCGTTGTAGGTGGCGAACACCATGCCGGCGTAGCTCTCGACCCGCAGGCTGGTCAGCGGCAGCTCGGACTTGTCGAGGATGTCCTCGTAACCGTCCGGATACGGCAGCGCGCGCAGCTTGCCGTCCAGCGCGTAGGACCAGCTGTGGTAGGGGCAGGTGAAGCCGGTGGCGTTGCCCTTGTGCTTCTCGCACACGGTGGCGCCACGGTGGCGGCAGCGGTTTTCCAGGACGTTGATTTGGCCCTTCTTGTCGCGCACCACGATCACCGGGCGGCGACCGACGCTGGTGGTCTTGAAGTCGCCGGCGTTGCGCACTTCGCTTTCGTGGGCGACCCACACCCAGGTGCGGTAGAAGATCCTGTCCATCTCCGCTTCGAACAGCTGCGGGTCGTTGTACAGCGAAACATCGACGCGGTCGTCGCCAACCAGCTCGTCGACGCTGCGCGACCGGGCGATCAGCCGGTATTCGTGAGCGCTCATGCCCCTCTCCTCATGCCGATTTCTTGTGTTTTTGCGCAGGCCGCGTGGCAGCCAGGCTGTGTTCGAGTTGCGCGCCGAAGGCGCACACGCGTTCGTCGTCGCCCTTGCGGCCGACGATCTGCAGGCCGACTTTCAGCCCGCCGCAATCCAGGTCCACCGGCACGCTCAGCGCCGGGTGTCCGCTCAGGTTGAAAGGCCGTACCAGGGCCGTCATGCCGGCCACGGACTTGCCGTTGCGCGCATCGCTGAGCAGCGGCGGCAGGTCGGGCATGGTCGGCAGCAACAGGACTTCGAAGTCCTCCAGCGCGGCGTCGATGGCGCGGGTGAAGCCGTCGCGCACCTTCTCCGCCTCGGCGCGCTCGGCGTCGGTGGTGCGGCTGGCCAGCAGCAGGCGCTGCTCGACGTCGGCACCGATCAAGCCCTTGCCGGTCAGCGCCGCGTAAGCGGCCCAGTTTTCGTGGTTGATCACCACCAGCCCGGCCTGGAAGGCTGCCTCGAACTCGCCGAGGAAAAGATGGCTGCGACGCCAGCCGGCGCGGTCGGCGGCAGCGCCCAGGCAGGCCTGGATATGCGGCGCCGACGGCACTTCGAGGAAGGCCACGCGGGCGCCCTCGCCCGGCAGCTGCACCTCGCCGAAGCCGGGGCAGATGACCTGCATGGCGGCGATCAGGTCGGCCATGCTGGCGGCGAACGGGCCGACGCAATCCAGGCTGCTCTGTGCCGGGTGCACGCCGTCGCGACTGACGCGGCCGAAGGTCGGTTTCAGCCCGGCGATGCCGCAGCAAGCTGCCGGTACGCGTACCGAGCCGCCGGTATCGGTGCCCAGGGCGATGTCCGCCAGCCCCGCTGCCACGGCGGACGCGGAACCGCTGGAGGAGCCACCCGGCACGCGGTCGGGCGCCATCGGGTTGATCGGCGTGCCGGTCCAGTCGTTGATGCCGGTGACCCCGAAGGCCAGCTCGTGCAGGTTGGTCTTGCCGACGATCTGCCAGCCGGCGTTGAGCACGGCATCGACCACGAAGGCATTGCGCTCGGCCGGCGCGGCGTTGGCCAGCGCGCGGGTGCCGCAACGGGTCGGGTAGCCGGCGATGTCGATGCTGTCCTTGACCGCGACGCGCTTGTCGCCGCTGCCGAGGAGGAATTCGCTGACGAAGGTACTCATGCACGGCGCTCCTCTGCGCTGCCCAGCAGGCGCTGCGACAGGCGCTGGGTGCGGAAGTGGCTGATCTGCCAGCGCCCGTCGATCTCGCGGAAATCGATGTCCAGGCGCGTACCGAACAGCTCGGTGTGCCCCTCGGCGTAGGTCGAAAGCTGCTGCATGATCCATTGCCCGCGCGCAGTGCGGCCGTCGACGCGGATCGACTCGCTGGTGAGGAAGTGCAGGTTCAGCGTGAAGTGCGGCGACGGCGGCAGGTAGCCGAAAACGAACGCGGCAATCGCCTCGCGGCCCTGGTGATGGCCGAAGGTCTGCGCGGTGGAAGCGCCGATGCCCTCCCACACCGCGTCCTCGCTGAACAGCTCGGCCAGCTCGCACATCGCCACCGGCGCGTGCGGCACGTCGCAGAGGTCCATGTAGCGGGCCATCAGCCGGCGCACCTGGCTTTCCCCTTCGAGGGTCTCCAGGCGGCGGTTCAGCTCGGCCATGCTCAGGCTGCCCATGGCTCAGGTCCGCGCGGCTTCGGGGATGGTCAGCGGGCGGCCGATGCGCGCCTCGACCCTGGCGTACTTCCACAGGCTGTACTCGCCCACCGGGGTGGTGCGGAACAGGTTGCAGGCGTCGATCACGGTCTGGTGGCAGTCCACGTCGGCCATGATGTAGACGGTCCAGGGCGAGCTGGTGGACGGGCCGACCATCAGGCGGTCGTCGTCCAGCACGCCGAGCACGTTCATGCCCGGCAGCGCGCCGAGGTCGCCCATCATCTGCGAGAAGCCCTTCCACACGGTGATGCCTTCACCGGTGGGCAGGTCGAAGAACGGTTGGGCGATGCCGATGCAGAACAGCACGCGCAAGGGTTCGGTGGTGGGACGGGTCATGGCTCGGTCCTTAATTCCTGGGGTTCGAATCAGATGTATCCGGGGAACGGCGGCACATCGAGCAGCACCGCGCCGGCGCCGTCGTACATGCCATCGCTCAGGAAGGCGTGCTGGGTGACCACCATGGCGTCGCGCAGGTAGCGCTGCAGCGGGTGGTGCAGGTAGATCGCCGTGGTGCCGGCCAGGGTGTAGGCGCGGCGTACCACGTCGGCGCCAGCGCGGGACACGTGCACGGCGGACAGGCGCAGCTGGCTGACCTGCTCGGGACTCACCGCATCGCCGGCGAGGATGGATTCCCAGACCGCCTCGGTGGCGTCGTAGAAGAAGCCGCGCGCCGCCTGCAGTTCGGCTTCGGCCTTGCCGATCTCGATGCGCACGTAGGCCCGATCACCTAATTTAGGCGCGCCGGTCACGCCGCTCGACGACGCCATGCGGGTGATCTCGTCCAGCGCCGCGCGGGCCAGACCGAGGTTGACCACGGCGAGCACCTGGGCGGCATAGGCGATGGTCGGGTAGCGGTACAGCGGCTCGTCGATGGTGGATTCGCCGCCGCGGATGAAGGTCCAGTCGTCCGCGACGAAAGCGTTGTCCAGCTTCAGGTCGTGGCTGCCGGTGCCCTTGAGGCCGACCACGTTCCAGTTCTCGACGATCTCCACATCCTTGGCCCGCAGCAGCGCGGTGCGCGGCTTGCCGCCGGGGCCACCGATGCCGATGCCGACGCCGAGCACGTCGGCGCCCTTGCAGCCGCTGGCGAACTTCCAGGTGCCGCTGACGCGCCAGCCGCCTTCCACCTGGGTTGCCGGCTGGATCGGGAACAGGCCCCCGGCGAACACCAGGTCCGGGCCATCGGCATAGAGCTCGGCGAGGGTATGGCGTGGCAGCGCGGTGAGGTAGGTACTGGCGCTGCCGAAGCTGGCAACCCAGCCGGCGGAGCCGTCGGCTTCGGCGATACGTTCGATCAGCCGCAGGAACTGCGCCGGCGGCAGCGCGTCGCCGCCGAAGCAGCGCGGGGTCGCGGCGCGGTAGATGCCCACGTCGCGGAAGCGCTCGATCATGTCGCGCGGCACATGGGAGCGGCTGTCGAACTCCTCGCGGCGCTGGCGGACTTCATCCAGTACGCGCTGGAATTCGAGGGCACGGCCGTCCGCATCGAGCGGTTCGGCGAGGGCGGCACGCAGCATGGCGTCATCTCCGGTTGTTCTTGTAGGGCCGGCCCGTTCGATGCGGGCTGGTCGTCGTTGGGGCCAGTGTATGAACCGCCCTGCCCGCCCAACTATTGGGGCGTGCAGCCCCATGCCTAAAGGAATCCCCTAGGCGGCGCCGGGTTACTCCGCAGTCCCTTCGCGCTACCCTGCGCGGTATAAAGACAGCACCTGCCTGCCCGAGCGTGTCCGATGTTCCAGCCCAAGCCCGACGACTTCCTTGCCCTGCTCCAGGCCATGCCGCTGTGCGTGATCCTCCACGACGCGCAGACCAAGGAAATCCTCTGGGCGAACAACGCAGCGCTCGCCGTGCTCGGCTTCACCCTCGAAGAGCTGGTGCCGCTGAAGGCTCCGGACATGACCGCCAACGCCCCGCAGTACCGCCGCTCGGTCGGCCTGCGCTGGCTGGAAGGCGCGGCGCGCACCGGCCAGCGCACCATCGAGTGGTGCTACCGCTCCAAGCAGGGCGTGGAGATTCTTTCCGAAGCCGTCGCCACCCGCGTCCACCTGCAGGAGCGAGACGTGCTGATGGTGCAGTTCCGCGATATCTCGAAGGAGAAGCAGGTCGAGCGCGACCTGCAGCGTTTCGAGAGCCGCCTGAAGGCCTTCATGCAGGACCTCGCCGAAGGCGTGGCGGTGCTGGATGCGGACGGCAACCTGCGTTTTTTGAGCGAATCCGCCCTGCCCCTGCTGGGCGGCAGCCAGGACGACTGGATGGCGCACAACTTCCTCGGCCGCTGCGACAGCGCCACGCGCCCGCGCCTGGAACACCACCTCGCCATGCAGCCGCCGAGCCGCGAGCCCTACTCCGTCAGCTACCAGTTGCAGCGCCTGGACGGCGAATGGCGCTGGCACCACGCGACCTGCCGCTACATCGAGATCGAGGACGACCTGGTCGGCCACCTGCTGCTGTTCCGCGACGTCACCGAGCAGGTGCGCGCGGCCCAGGCGCAGCGCCAGAGCGATCAGAAGCTCGAATACCTGGCGCGCTACAACGCCATGGGCGAAATGGCCCTGGCCATCGCCCACGAACTCAGCCAGCCGCTGGCGGCCACGCGCAATTTCATCGAGGGCGCACTGATCCGCCTGGACCGCGAACAGAAGACCGAAGCCTCCGCCGCCTGGGGGCTGGACAGCGCCGTGCGGCAGATCGAGCACGCCTCGCTGATCATCAAGAGCGTGCGCGAATACGTGGTGAAGCTGGAGCAGGCCGAGCAGCGCATCGACCTCAACGAACTGCTCGGCGAGACGCTCTATTTCATCAGCCTCAAGGCGCAGCCGAGCAACGTACGCGTGGAACTGGAGCGCTGCGACGAACCGCTGTGGGTGAGCTGCGAGAAGGTGCTGGTCGGCCAGGTGATCCTCAACCTCGCCTTCAACGCCATCGAGGAGATGCTCAACCTCCCGGAGGACCGCCGGCTGCTGCGCATCCGCACCTCTCATGAAGGGAACAGTGCGCGCTTGTCGGTCCTCGACCAGGGCCGGGGCATCGATGCCGGGGCCAAGGAGAAGCTGTTCGATGGCTTCTTCACCTCGAAGGTGAGCGGCAACGGCATTGGCCTTGCGCTTTGCCAGAGCATCGTGTCCCGGCATCGCGGGGACATCTGGGCCCAGAACGTCGAGCCATGTGGGGCGATGTTCTGTTTCGAGCTGCCGTTGGCGGAGTGATCGGGCGCCGACGCTTCGCGCTCAATGCCGCACACCGGCACTACCTGTAGGAGCGGACTTGTCCGCGAAATCCCTCGCGGCGCCATCCGCCCTCAATTGGATTACCGACGCAGCGCCCATCTGTAGGAGCGAGCTTGCTCGCGAACCCACCCAGCGCCGGCCTCGCCGACTGATCGCGGAGAAGCTCCGCTACATGAAGCACCGCGCAGGGCAGCCCTCTCCCCCGCCCTGGCTACGCGCCCCGCTCCGAAGGGAGAGGGAGTCGTTCAGCGTGGCCGGGAAGCTCGGAGTTCCGCTTGATGCCATTCAGTCCCCTCTCCCTTCAGGGAGAGGGTTAGGGAGAGGGGAAATCGCCGGTATGAGGTTTCAGATAAAGACAGTTGCTCCGACGAGAGCCGCAAACATCGGCGCCAAGCGGTTCGCGAGCAAGCTCGCTCCTACAGGTCGAATTCTCAACGGCTCCCGTAGGAGCGGAGCTTCTCCGCGAAATCCCTCGCGGCGTCATCCTTCCTCAATGGGAGATCCCGACGCAAAGCGCCCGTCTGTAGGAGCGAGCTTGCTCGCGAACCCACCCAGCGCCGGCCTTGCCGGCTGATCGCGGAGAAGCTCCGCTACCTACTTGAAACATCGTGCCGGGGCACGCCCTCTCCCCCGCCCTCTCCCTGAAGGGAGAGGGAGTCGTTCAGCGTGGCCGGGAGGCTCGGAGTTCCGCTTGATGCCATTCAGTCCCCTCTCCCTTCAGGGAGAGGGTTAGGGAGAGGGGAAATCGCCGGTA
>NZ_JBGLYK010000118.1:0-17391 GCF_047304025.1 Pseudomonas sp. Pseusp97
AAACCGGATGTCCGGGGCAAGACCTTTGCCTACTTTGGGTCGTTTGCCAAAGTAGGTCGCCCGAGGGGGCGAAACACAGGGTCCGCGCACACGCCGAAGCGACGCTGAAAACCTTGGAGCAAAGCAGACACATCGCGGACAGAGTCCGCTCCTACGTGAACGGAAATGCCCGCGTAACCCTGTAGGAGCGAGCTTGCTCGCGAACAGCCGGCCAGGCCGGCGACGCAAGCGAGAACTCAGATCACCACGGCGCCGGCCCGCCAAACAACTGCCCCTGCACGCCCTGAATCCCCATCTCCTTCAACACTCGGAACTCTCCCGCCGTCTCCACGCGCTCGGCGATCAGCGGCAGGTCGATGCTGTGCGCCGCGCGCTGCATCGCCTCGATGAACAGGCGCTTGTCGTTCTCCTGGTCGATATGGCGGATATGGCTGCCATCGACCTTAAGGTACGCCAGCCCCAACCGCGCCAGGTTGCCGATCATGCTGAAGCGCCCGCCGAAGTGCTGCAGGCTCAGGCGATAACCCAGCTCGCCCAGGCGACGGGTCAGGGCTTCGAGCACCGCTTGCGCCGGCAACTGGTCTTCTTCCAGCTCCAGGGTCAGGCGCCCGGCGAACTGCGGGTGCTGCTTCAGCAGGTCGAATACGCGGGTGGTGGCCCATTCATCCCGCAGCAGCGCGGCGGACAGGTTCAATGCCAGCGGACGGTTGTGCCTGGCCATGTCGGCCAGCACGCTTTCCAGCATCAGCAGGTCCAGCCGCGCGGTCCAGCCGAAGCGGTCCAGCCAGGGCAGGAAGCGCCCGGCGGCTATGCTGCCGCCCTGCCCGTCGGGCAGGCGCGAGAGCACCTTGTAATGCAGCACCACCTGCGGGTCGGCGCAGGACACCACCGCCTGGAAGTGCAACTGGAAGCGCTTGTGCACCAGCGCCTCGTCCAGCAATTGATGCCAGCTGTGGCGCTCCTCGGCGACCGGCTTGGCGCCACCCTGGAGGAAGGCCCAGCAACTGTCATTCTGCCGCTCGGCCTGCACCAGCGCCTCGTCCGCGCGCTGCAGCAGCGCCTGGGCCGACTCGCCGGAAACGAAAGGCACCAGCCCCAGACAGGCAACCGGGCTAACGTCGCTGGCACCGGTGGTGACCAGCGCGGCGAGCATGCCCTCCAGACGCATTGCCAGGGCCGGTGCGTCCTCGGGCATCAGCCCCGGCGCCAGCATCACGAACTCGCCGCCACGGCTGCGGGCCAGGGTCAGGCCGGCACCCAGGCCCTGCCCGGCCAGGCGCAGCTGGTCGGCCACCGCCTTGAGCAACTGGTCGACGCGCTGGCCGCCCAGGCGCTGGTTCAGCCCGGCGAGGTCGTTGACCCGCAGCACCAGCAGCACGCCGCTGCTGACCTGGTCCTCGGCGCTCAGGCGGTTGTTCAATTGCATGTCGAAGAAGCGCCGGTTGCCCAGCCCGGTGAGGCTGTCCTGGTAGGCCTCGTCGCGCAGGCGTTCGCTGCGCTGGGCCTGTTCCTGGAACAGCGCCTTGAGCTTCTCCACCATCTGGTTCATCGCCTGCACCACACGGCGCAGCTCGGGGGTGCGCGGCAGCTCGGGCAGGCTGAGGAACTCGCGGCGGGCGATGGCGTGGGACTGCGCCACCATGTAGTCCAGCGGCTTGAGCTGGCGGCGCAGCAGGATGGCCCCGAGCACGGCGCTGGCAATCCCGCACAGCACCAGCCAGAGCAGGCTGCCCAGGGTGCTCTGCCAGAGCTTGGCGATGGCGAACATCGGGTGACTGAGCACCTCGACGCGCGCAGCCTGGGTCCAGCCGCGGCTGACGATGGCGTCGCCTCCGGCCGAATGCAGGTCGATCAGCGCGATGAACCACTGCGGCACCTTCGCCGCCACCGCGTCGGGCACCCCGGTGCGCTCCACCATCACCTTGCCGGTGGCCAGGTCGATCACCCGGATGCTCTCGTAGTAGCCGCTGTCGAAGATCGAACTGACCATCAGCTCGACCATCGCCGGGTCGTCGATGTTCGGCGTCAGCGACAGGCCCAGTGCGGTGGCCGCGTCCTGGGCGTGGGAGCGCAGCTGGTTGCCGTACTGCTCGCGCGAGCTTTCCAGCCCGACCATGAAGCTGCCGCTGAAGGCGACCACCAGGAACAGGCAGATGGCGATCAACAACTGTTTGAACAGGGACATCGTGTCTCCAGGCTCCCCCCGTGGGAGCTATTCGTTCTGCGGCTATTCATCGAAGGCTATTCATCCAGGGGGAAGCCTTCGGCCTTCATCTTCTTCAGCAGGTCCTGCCAGCGCGACAGGCGCTTGCTGTCGCCCACCTGCTTGCCGCCGCCCCCGCCATTGCCGGCGAGCCACAGGCCCTCGCCATTGAATGCGTAGACCGGCTGCAGGTCGCTGCGCTGGCTGGCCGGCAGGATGCTGCCGATCAGGTTGTCCAGCACCAGCGGCACGGCGTCGGGCCGTGAATAATACGTGAGCACCATGTGCGCCTGGTTCAGCCGCAGCGCCTTGACGTAGGTGATGCGCAGCTTCTGCGCCGGCACGCCCAGATGCCGCAGGCTGATGTACTTGGCGATGGCGAAATCCTCGCAATCGCCGGCACCCTTGAGCAAGGCCTCCACCGGCGTGGCCCAATAGTCCACTTCGTGCCAGAGGCTCAGGTCATCGGTGAAGCGCAGCTGGTCGTTGAAGAAGCGATTGACCGCCTGCAGCTGATCGCGCTCGCTGGCGGCGGTCTGTTGCGCGAGCAGCTTCTGCCAGGCATCGATGCGCAGCTGGCCTTCGCCCAGCGGCCCGTAGAGGCGCGTGGATTGCTGGCTGATCAGCCTGAAGTCCCACTCGGCCTGCTGCGCCCCCGCCAGGGCGCCGAGCGAAGCCACCAGCACCAGGGCCAAAGGCCCCGGCCAGCAACGACGCAGCATCCTGGTACAACGGCTGAGCATGATCGCGACGACTCGACTGCGAGCGCCGGCAACCAGCTGCGGGCGCAGGGTTGGCATGGTGCAGACTGGCGCCGGAAAAAACAATGGCACAATGCAATCACTGCATTGTGCCATTCAGGGAGACGCGGCCTGGAGGGGAGCGGCCGCGCGCGATGGGAACCGATCAGCTCTTCTGCGGCGGCGTGACGATGTCGAACCAGAAGTTGAAGTCTTCCAGCATGCCGAACAGCTTGGCCAGCAGCAGCGGGTTGCCCGAGCTCTTGAGCTTGCCCTCGAAGACCAGACGCACCGGCGAAACCTGCTTGAGCATCAGGCGGTTGAGGTCGGCGCGGTCGATGGTCACGGTCTGCCCGGCGTTCTCGCTCTGCACGCCCTTGATGTTGTTCAGGTGCGAGTTCTTCAGCTCCAGCAGGTACTGCTCGTTCTTGTCCGGCAGCACCAGGTTGATGGCGAAGTCCTCACCCTCGGCCTTCTCCGCATTCAGGCGCACGCCCAGGTAGTCGAACAGCAGGCCGGTATCCATCGCCGCCAGCGCATCGGGGCTGCCCGATTTCATCGCCGGCAGGTCCTTGGGCAGGCCATTGCGCAATTCCTGCGCGGCGGTGAGGTAGCTGTTGCGCCAGCCGGCGTTCTCCGCCTGATAGCCCAGCTGCTCCAGGGCGTCGGCCTGCAGGTTGCGCGCGGCCTGGTTGCCCGGGTCGGCGAAGACCAGCTTGTTGACCACCTCCACCACCCAGCGGTACTCGCCCTTGTCGAAGGACGCCTTGGCCATCTGCAGCAGGTGATCGGCGCCGCCCATGAACTCGACGTACTTCACCGCCGAATCCTCCGGCGCCAGCGGATTCAGCGTCGCCGGGTTGCTGTCGTAGTAGCCCAGGTACTTGTTCACCACCGCGCGCACGTTGTGGCTGACGCTGCCGTGGTAGCCACGGTTGAACCACTCGTTGGCCAGCTCCGGCGGCACTTTCAGGCGCTCGTGGATCTGGTTGATGGTCACTCCGTTGTTGGCTAGGTGCAGGGTCTGGTCGTTCAGGTAGCCATACATGTCACGCTGCTTTTCCAGGGTGCGGACGATGTCCTCGTGCCCCCAGCGCGGCCAGTTGTGCACGGCGAACATCACTTCGGCCTTTTCGCCGAACTGGTGCAGCGCCTCGTTGATGTACTTGCTCCAGCCCAGCGGGTCACGGGTCTCGGCGCCGCGCAGGGTGTAGAGGTTGTGCAGGGTGGCGGTGACGTTCTCGGCCATCAGCAGCGCTTTGTGCTGCGGCAGCCAGACGTTCATCTCCGCCGGCGATTCGGTGCCCGGGGTGTTCTGGAAGGTGACGGGCACGCCATCGATGTCCATCTCCACCAGTGGCCCATCGACGGTCCTGGTCGGCGCGATGAGGCTCATCGGGCCCTTGGCGACGGTCTTGCCGATGGCCATGTCGACGTGGCCCTCCGGCCCCTGCGGCAACAGGGTGCCGTACTGGTAGGTGGCGCGGCGCAGCATGGCGTTGCCGGCCAGCACGTTCTCCTTGATCGCCGCCTCCATGAAGCCCTTGGGCGCGATGATCTGCACCTCGCCCTTGTCCACCTGCTCCTGGCTCACCAGCCCCTTCACCCCGCCGAAGTGGTCGATGTGGGCGTGGCTGTAGATGACCGCGCGGATCGGCTTCTGCCCCAGCTCCTGGCTCACCAGCGCGTATGCCGCCTTGGCGGTCGCCGGGGTGGTCAGGGTGTCGATGACGATCCAGCCGGTCCTGCCTTCGATGAAGGTGATGTTGGCCAGGTCGAATCCGCGCACCTGGTAGATGCCATCGGTGACCTTGAACAGGCCGTAGCTCAGGTTCAGCTGCGCCTGGCGCATCAGGCTCGGGTTGACGCTGGCGACGTCCTGCGCCGCCTTGAGGAAGTCATAGCCGCCCAGCTGCCAGGCGACCGTGCCGTCCTCGTTCTTGATCACGAGGTTCTCGGGGCGCTTGATCAGGCCCTTCTCCACCCGCTCGAAGTCGGCGCGGTCACTGAAGGGCAGCGACTGGCGCACCTGCTCCTGGGCAGCCTGGGTAAAGGGGGTCGGCGGCTTGGGCTGTTCGGCGGCGAGCAGCAGGCCGGGGCAGAGGCTGGCGAGCAGCACGGCAGCGGAAAGACGGGACATCGGAGAGCTCCGGTACTTGTTGTTGTGCTCGCACTATGCCGACCGCTGCGCTAATAATTCCAATGCATTCCAATTTCACAATCGATGCAGGAAGCGCATGAGCGATCTTCGCCAGCTCCGCCATTTCGTCGCCCTCGCCGAGCACGGCCACTTCGCCCGCGCCGCCGATGCGGTGAACCTGAGTCAGCCCGCCCTGTCGCGGAGCATCCAGGCGCTTGAAGGCCAGTTGAACTGCCAACTGGTGGACCGCAACCCGCGCGGCGTCACCCTCACCGCCCATGGCCGACTGGTGCTGGAACACGCGCGCCGCCTGCTGGCCGGCGACCACGCGCTGAGGAACGCGGTGCTGCAACTGGCCGACCTGGAAACCGGTGAGCTGCGCCTGGGCGCCGGGCCCTTCCCTGGCGCGCGGCTGATGCCGCAGGTGCTGGCGCGCTACTGCAGCGCGCACCCGAAGGTATCGGTCCTGCTCTCCATCGAGAACTGGAGCGAACTGCACCAGCGCCTGCTGGACGACGAGCTGGAACTGTTCATCGCCGACTACCGCGAACTCGAAGGCGATAGCCGCCTCGACATCCTGCCGCTGCGGGTGCATCGGAGCGTACTGTTCTGCCGGCCGGAGCATCCGCTGATCGGCAGCGTCCCGTCGGTGGAGCGCGTGCTCGACTATCCGCTGGCCGGCCCGCGCCTGCCGCGCGATGCCTACGAGGGGATGGTGCGCACGCTCGGCCGCGAGCAGCCGCTGAGCGTGCAATGCGATGACGTGCTGATGCTCAAGGAGTTGGTCAAGGGCAGCGACGTGCTCTGCCTGGCGACGTGGGACGTGGTGGCCGCCGATGTGCAGGCCGGCAGTCTGGCCGTGCTGCCCTGGCCCCGGAGCAGCGACGCGGCAGGACGCGGCTCCGCCTACGCGCTGGTGCGCCATGCCAGCCGCAGCCTGTCGCCCGCGGCCAGCCAGTTCGTGGAGATGCTGTTGGAGGAGGACGCGGCGTTCAACGCCGCGTCGTGAACGCTCTTCGCAGGATGGCGTGGAGCGAAGCGATACCCATCAGGACCACAGATCAACGGCGCCAACCCTGGTACGGACCACCGTAATAGGCCGGCGGCGGCGCCGGGCGGTAGTAGTGCGGCCGGTCATGCCAACCGCCACGGTCGTGGTCATGCTCGTAGACCACACAGCCGGTCAGCGGAAGGATCATCAGTACAGCAGCGAAGAAACGACGCATGGCGCCTCCATCAGGCGAGCCGGCCGCCCCGCGGGGATGCGGGGCGTACATTCTTCCGGTCTCACAGGATCAGACATGTCTGTCAGAAGGCGGTGCCGCGGCGAAAGGTAAAGCTTGGGTAAATCAGCCGTTCAAGGTTTCCAGGCGACGAAGCTTGCGGCTCTGCAGATGCAGCACGCCGAACAGCAGCACCTGCAGCTGTTCCAGCCAGGAACGCTGGCGCGCCAGCAACAGCACCTCGCCCGCGTGCACCACCAGCAGGATCGCGGAAAGCCCCAGCAGCGGGCGATACAGCTCGCCGAACGGGTAGATCAGGTTGAGCACGGCGGCGACCCAGAACAGGGATAGCGCGCCCTTGGCGAAGCTCAGCAACTCGGACATGGCGAAGGACTCCTCAAAATGAAGGTCGTTGCAGTCTGCCGCCCGGCGCGCCCTGCCCGCTCCTGCCTTTCGACTGGCCGCGCGCACCAGGATGCGGCATGGCGCTTCATTTGAGGGCAGGCAACCGTCCCGGCTTGCACCGAGATATCCGCCGCAACCCTTCTGTCCCGGTACTTTCGCCAACTTGGCACGCCGCTCGCTTTGTCTGCGCTGTGCAGGAACGATCCGAAGCATTCGGACAGCGGCACCACAATCCGACAATGGATGACTAGGGTTCCGGCTCGCGCAGCGAGTGACTGGTCCGAGAGTCATCGACCTCCAGCGAGGTTACACGGCGGGACAAAAGCCCGGGAGACGAGAGCGACAAGTGCCGCCCGACTCCTGCCTGCCCGCCAATCGACTGGAGATGCTCCATGCGCAAGCCCCTTCTGACCGCCCTGTTCGCCGCCGGTCTCGCCGCGTTCAGCCTCAGCGCCTCCGCTGCCGAGAAGAACAGCTTCAACCTCTGCTGGACCATCTACGCCGGCTGGATGCCCTGGGAATACGCGGCCAGCCACGGCATCGTCGACAAATGGGCGAAGAAGTACGGCATCCAGATCAAGGTCACCCAGCTCAACGACTACATCGAGTCGATCAACCAGTACACCGCAGGCACCTTCGATGGCTGCACCATGACCAACATGGACGCCCTGACCATCCCCGCCGCCGGCGGCGTCGACTCCACCGCGCTGATCGTCAGCGACTTTTCCAACGGCAACGACGGCATCGTCATCAAGGGCGAAGGCAAGACCCTGGCCGACCTCAAGGGCATGAACGTCAACCTGGTGGAGCTTTCCGTCTCCCACTACCTGCTCGCCCGCGCCCTGGAAAACGCCCGCCTCACCGAGAAGGACGTGAAGACGGTGAATACCTCCGACGCTGACATCGCTGCCGCCTTCAATACCGACGACGTACAGGCCGTGACCACCTGGAACCCGATGCTCGCCGAGGCCCGCGCCAAGCCGGGCACCACCGAGGTATTCAACTCCAGCCAGGTCCCCGGCGAGATCATGGACATGATGGTGGTCAACAGTGCGGTCCTGAAGGACAACCCCGCGCTGGGCAAGGCGCTGACCGGCGCCTGGTTCGAAACCGTGGCGCTGATGCAGGGCGAGAGCGCCGAGACCCGCGCCGCGCTGGAGCACATGGCCAAGGCCTCGGGCACCGATCTGGCCGGTTACCAGAGCCAGCTCGCCACCACCAAGTTGTTCGCCACGCCCAAGGAAGCCCTGGCCTTCGCCACCAGCCCGAAACTGCCGGCCACCATGGACAAGGTCGCGGCCTTCTCCTTCGCCCACGGCCTGCTCGGCGAGGGCGCGAAAAGCGCCGAGGCGGTCGGCATGAGCTTCGCCGGCGGCCTCACCACCGGTGACGCGCAGAACCTCAAGCTGCGCTTCGACCCGACGTACGTGCAGATGGCGGCGGACGGCAAGCTCTGACTTCCGCACCGTTCCCCCTCGTAGGGCGAATAACCGCTTGCGGTTATCCGCCGTCCGGACGCCACGGCGGATAACGCGTTCCGCGTTATGCGCCCTACGAATCTTGTAGGAGCGAGCTTGCTCGCGAACCGCATGACACCTGGGGTGCCAAGCGGAACTCCGTTCGCGAGCAAGCTCGCTCCTACAGAAAACCCCTCCCCCGACAGACAGGTACGAAACATGCGCCTGATCAACCGAACCCCCGACCGCAGCGGCCGCCTGTTCCTGGTGCTGCTGCCCTTCGCCCTGCTGCTGTTCGCCTACTTCGCAGACTCGACGTCGCGGCTGGCCGAGAACCCCAACGACAAGCTGCTGCCCAGCGCCGCGCAGATGGCCGACGCGGTGAACCGCCTGGCCTTCAGTGAAGACAAGCGCACCGGCGAAGTGCTGTTCTGGCAGGATACCGGCGCCAGCCTGCAACGCCTGGCCGTGGGGCTTTCCATCGCCGCCCTGCTCGGCCTGGTGCTGGGCATTGCCGCCGGCAGCGTGCCGCTGTTCGGCGCACCGCTCTCGCCCTTGCTCACCGTGCTGTCGATGATCCCGCCCCTGGCGATCCTGCCGGTGCTGTTCATCGTCTTCGGCCTCGGCGAGCTGTCCAAGGTGGTGCTGATCGTCATCGGCGTCGCCCCCTGCATCGCCCGCGACATCGAACAGCGCGCCCGGGAAATCCCCCGCGAGCTGCTGATCAAGGCGCAGACCCTGGGCGCCAGCACCTGGACGCTGGTCCTGCGCGTGGTGCTGCCGCAACTGATGCCGCGCCTGCTGATCTCCCTGCGCCTGATGCTCGGATCGGCCTGGCTGTTCCTCATCGCCGCCGAGGCCATCGCCTCTACCGACGGCCTGGGCTACCGCATCTTCCTGGTACGCCGCTACCTCGCCATGGACGTGATCCTGCCCTACGTGGTGTGGATCACCGCACTGGCCTGGCTGATGGACTGGGCGCTGCGCGCGCTCACCCGGCGCGCCTTCCCCTGGTACGAAGGAGGCAAGGCATGAGCTTCATCCAGGTGAAGAACGTCTGGCAGGAATACGACGGCAACGTGGTGCTCGAACGCCTGAACCTCGAGGTGAAGGAAGGCGAGTTCTGCACCCTGGTCGGTGCCTCCGGCTGCGGCAAGTCCACCTTCCTGCGCCTGCTGCTGGGCCAGGAGCGCCCCAGCCGCGGAGAACTGCTGCTCGAAGGCCAGCCGCTGGCCGCCGAGCCCGACCCGAGCCGTGGCGTGGTGTTCCAGCGCTACTCGGTGTTCCCGCATCTCTCCGTGCTCGACAACGTCGCCCTCGGCCTGGAACTGCCGCGCGCGCCGAACAGCCGGCCAAGCGCGAGGCCCGCGAGCAGGCCGCAGAACTGCTCAAGCGCGTCGGCCTCGGTCATGCGCTGCAGCAGCACCCGAGCGCCCTCTCCGGCGGCATGCAGCAACGCCTGGCGATTGCCCAGGCGCTGGTGATGAAGCCGCGCGTGCTGCTCCTCGACGAACCCTTCGGCGCGCTGGATCCGGGCATCCGCAAGGACATGCACGCGCTGCTGCTGGAACTGTGGCTGGAAACCCGGCTCACCGTGTTCATGGTCACCCACGACCTCGCCGAGGGCTTCAGCCTGGGCACCCGCCTGCTGGTCTTCGACAAGGTCCGCCACGACCCGCAGGCGCCCAGCGCCTACGGCGCCCGTATCACCTACGACATCCCGCTCAACGCCGACCGCAAGGCCGCCCGCGCCGCCCTGCCCGAACCGCTCGCCGCGCGCCTGGAAACGGCCGCGCCGCTGATCACACCGGCCTACTGAGGAATCCGACATGAATGACCTGCGCACCACGCTCTACGAAGAATCCGTCCCCGGCGGCGGCCACACCTCCTTCGTCCTCAAGCGCGGCCAGCTGCTGCGCCTGACCGACATCGAAGGCGGCGGCAACGTCAGCCTGCTGCTGTTCAATGCCGCCGAGAAAAGCGAACGGCTGAACCTGCCCGACAGCCTCAAGTGCCAGCACACCGCACGCCTGACCGCCGGCCACTGCCTGTACTCGGACATGGGCCGCGTGCTCGCCGCCATCACTGCCGACAGCTGCGGCTGGCACGACAGCTTCGGCGGCGTGCTGAACGCCGCCGAGGTGCAGGAGAAATATGGCGCGGGCCGCTACCAGGAACTGCGCAACGGCTTGCACCGCAACGGCGTGGACAACCTGCTGGTGGAAATGGGCAAGTGGGACATGCGCCTGCAGGACCTGCTGATGTGCCTGAACCTGTTCAGCCGCGTGGACGTCGACGCCGACGGCTGCTTCCGCTTCGTCCAGGGCAACTCGAAAGCCGGCGACTACGTCGAGCTGTACGCGCCAATGGACACCCTCGTCGTGCTCACCGCCCTGCAGCACCCGCTGGACCCGAACCCGCAGTACGCACCCAAGCCCATCGGCCTGACCTGGCAGCAGGTCGCCTCCGACGGCATCAGCGTGCTCTGCCGCACCTCGCGCGCGGAGAACGGCCGCGGCTTCCACAACACCGAACGCCAGTACCTGTAAGGAGCGCGAGCATGCCCATCGTCCCCAGCGACAAACACCCCGAAGCCTGCGTCTCGCGCACCCTGATCCCGGCCGGCGAGCCCAGCCTCACCGAACTCAAGGCCGGGCAGACCCTGCGCATCCTCGACCTGGAAGGCAACCAGGCGGTGGACACGCTGTTCTTCAGCGCCGCCAACCCACGCGAGCGCTACGACGTGCAACGCACCCTGCGCAAGCAGGGGCAGGTCTACCTCAGCGCCGGCAGCGTGCTCTGGTCCAACCTCGGCAACCCGATGCTGACCATCAGCGCCGACACCTGCGGCCGCCACGACACCCTCGGCGGCGCCTGCGCCCAGGAGAGCAACACCGTGCGCTACGCCCTGGACAAGCGCTACATGCACAGCTGCCGCGACAACTTCCTGCGCGCCAGCCTGCACGACGGCCGCCTGACCAAGGCCGACATCAGCCACAACGTCAACTTCTTCATGAACGTGCCGGTCACTGCCGAAGGTGGCCTGACCTTCGAGGACGGCATCTCCGGCGCAGGCAAGTACGTCGAGCTGCTGGCGCACATGGACGTCATCGTCCTGATCTCCAACTGCCCGCAGCTCAACAACCCCTGCAACGGCTGGAACCCGACCCCGGCGGAGCTTCTGGTATGGGACTGAAGCAGCCACAAGCGGCAAGCGGAAAGCTGCAAGCGTTGCGGCGCTGGCTGTACCTCCTGAGCCAGAGCCGGAGTGCCCAGTGCAGCCCGACGCTCAGCGGCTCCCCTTGTAGGAGCGAGCTTGCTCGCGAACAGATCTCGTCCGAGCACCGGAGCTAGGCCGGGTTCGCGAGCAAGCTCGCTCCTACGCAAAGCACGTCACGCCACGGACGACCCTGGCGCACACCGAATGACGGCGGGACGGCCCGCCACCCCATGGGGACGCCCTCATGTTCGACAAGCTCCTGATCGCCAACCGCGGCGCCATCGCCTGCCGCATCCTGCGCACCCTGCGTGAGCTGCACGTAGAGGGCGTGGCCGTCTACTCCGAAGCCGACGCCGCCAGCCTGCATATCCAGCAGGCCGCCCAGGCCGTCAGCCTCGGCGAAGGCCCGGCGTCCAGCACCTACCTGGTGGTGGAGAAGATCCTCCAGGCCGCGCGCGACAGCGGCGCCCAGGCAATCCACCCGGGCTACGGCTTCCTCTCCGAGAACGCCGCCTTCGCCGAAGCCTGCGAAGCCGCCGGCATCGCCTTCGTCGGCCCAACGCCGGAGCAGCTGCGCCTGTTCGGCCTCAAGCACACCGCCCGCGCGCTGGCCCGCGAACAGGGCGTGCCGATGCTCGAAGGCACCGACCTGCTGGAAGACCTCGATGCCGCCCTGCGTGCCGGCGAGCAGGTCGGTTACCCGGTGATGCTCAAGAGCACAGCCGGTGGAGGCGGTATCGGCATGCGCGTATGCCGCTCGGCAGACGAACTGCGCGACGCCTTCGACGCCGTGAAGCGCCTGGGCCAGAACAACTTCAGCGACTCCGGCGTGTTCATCGAGAAGTACATCCAGCGCGCCCGCCACCTCGAAGTGCAGGTATTCGGCGACGGCCAGGGCGAGGTGATCGCCCTCGGCGTCCGCGACTGTTCGGTGCAGCGGCGCAACCAGAAGGTGCTGGAGGAAACCCCGGCGCCCAACCTGCCCACCGGCATGGCCGAGGCCCTGTGCGCGGCGGCGATCCAGCTGGCGAAAGCGGTCAGCTACCGCAGCGCCGGCACCGTGGAATTCGTCTACGACAGCGAGGCGCAGCGCTTCTACTTCCTCGAAGTGAATACCCGCCTGCAGGTGGAGCACGGCGTCACCGAACAGGTCTGGGGCGTCGACCTGGTGCGCTGGATGATCGAACTGGCCGCCGGCGACCTGCCGCCCCTGGCCGAACTGGCCGCCACGCTGCAACCCAGCGGCCACGCCATCCAGGCGCGCCTCTACGCGGAAGACCCGGGCCGCGACTTCCAGCCCTGCCCCGGCCTGCTCACTGCCGTGCAGTTCCCGCCGGCGGACGGCAAGGCGCTGCGCATCGACACCTGGGTCGAAGCCGGCTGCGAGATTCCGCCGTACTTCGACCCGATGATCGCCAAGCTCATCGCCTGGGCGCCGACTCGCGAGCAGGCCAGCGCCGGGCTCGACCGCGCTCTCGGCGACAGCCAGCTCTACGGCGTGGAATGCAACCGCGACTACCTGCGGCAGATCCTCGCGGATGCGCCTTTCGCCAGCGGCGCGCCCTGGACCCGCTGCCTGGAAGGCCTGCGCTACCGCGCCCACACCGTCGAAGTGCTCGGCGCCGGCACCCAGACCAGCGTGCAGGACTACCCCGGCCGCCTCGGCTACTGGGCCGTGGGCGTTCCGCCGTCCGGGCCGATGGACGACCGCGCGCTGCGCCTGGGCAACGTCCTGCTGGGCAACCCCGAAGGCGCCGCCGCGCTGGAAATCACCATGAGCGGCCCGACCCTGCGCTTCAACACCAACGCGGTGATGGCGGTCACCGGCGCAGTGCTGTCGATCAGCCTGGATGGCGTCGAGCAGCCGATGGACACCTCGCTGTTCGTTCCTGCCGGTTCCACCCTCAGCCTCGGCACCGTCGGCGGCGCCGGCGCGCGCAGCTACCTGTGCCTGCGCGGTGGCCTGCAGGTGCCGGACTACCTGGGCAGCAAGAGCACCTTCACCCTCGGCCAGTTCGGCGGCCACGGCGGCCGCGCCCTGCGTGCCGGCGATGTGCTGCACCTGGCGGAACTGGCGGACGCCGACCACGGCGCCAGCCTGCCGCCCGACCTTCGAACCGACCTGCCAGCTGTACGGCAAATCCGCGTGATCTACGGCCCCCACGGCGCGCCGGAATATTTCACCCCGGCCTACATCGACACCTTCTTCGCCACCGACTGGGAAGTGCACTTCAACTCCAGCCGCACCGGCGTGCGCCTGATCGGCCCGAAGCCGGAGTGGGTACGCGATAGCGGCGGCGAGGCCGGCCTGCACCCCTCGAACATCCACGACAACCCCTACGCCATCGGCGCGGTGGACTTCACCGGCGACATGCCGGTGATCCTCGGCCCGGATGGTCCGAGCCTGGGCGGCTTCGTCTGCCCGGTGACGGTGATCGAGGCCGATCTCTGGCAGCTCGGCCAGCTCAAGGCCGGGGACAAGGTGCGGTTCCTTCCGGTGGACATTTCCACCGCCCGCGAGCTTGCAGCTTTTCGTAGGAGCGAGCTTGCTCGCGATCCGCATGTCACCGGAGCGCCAGGCGAAACTGCGTTCGCGAGCAAGCTCGCTCCTACAGATCAGCCCACCTCCAGAGCCGCCGGTTTCCCCTCTCCCCAAGGGAGAGGGGGCAACTCGGAGCTACTGGTAAGTACAGTGCTCGACCCCCGCGCGGACAGCCCCCTCTCCCGCTTGCGGGAGAGGGCGGGGGGAGAGGGCAGCCCGAGCGCCACGCTCACCTCCCCCATCGTCCTCGACCTCGGCCAGGATGACACCCGCCTGGTCGCCCGCCTCTCCGGCGACACCCACCTGCTGCTGGAAATCGGCCAGCCCGAGCTGGACCTCGTGCTGCGCTTTCGCGCCCACGCACTGATGCAGGCGCTGGAAGCGAAGGACCTCGCCGGCGTGATCGACCTCACCCCCGGCATCCGCTCGCTGCAGGTGCACTACCAGCCGGAAACCCTGCCGCTGCACAGCCTGCTGGAAACCGTCGCCGGCCTGTGGGACGCCGTCTGCGCGGCGCAGGACCTCAAGGTGCCGTCGCGCATCGTGCACCTGCCGCTGTCCTGGGACGACCCGGCCTGCCAGCTGGCCATCGAGAAGTACATGACCACCGTGCGCAAGGACGCGCCCTGGTGCCCGAGCAACCTGGAGTTCATCCGCCGCATCAACGAGCTGCCGGACCTGGAGGCGGTGTACCGCACCGTGTTCGAGGCCAGCTACCTGGTGATGGGCCTGGGCGACGTCTACCTCGGCGCGCCGGTGGCCACGCCGCTGGACCCGCGGCATCGCCTGGTCACCACCAAGTACAACCCGGCGCGCACCTGGACGGCGGAAAACTCCGTGGGCATCGGCGGCGCCTACATGTGCGTCTACGGCATGGAAGGCCCCGGCGGCTACCAGTTCGTCGGCCGCACCCTGCAGATGTGGAACCGCTACCGTGAGGTCGCGGCGTTCGACGGCAAGCCCTGGCTGCTGCGCTTCTTCGATCAGGTGCGGTTCTACCCGGTGTCCGCCGAGGAGCTGCTGCGCATCCGCCGCGACTTCCCGCTGGGCCGCTACCCGCTGCGCATCGAACACAGCGAGCTGCGCCTGGCCGACTACCAGCAGTTCCTCGCCGAGGAAGCCGAGAGCATCGCTGCCTTCCGCAACCACCAGCGCGCCGCCTTCGATGCCGAGCGCGAGCGCTGGATCGCCTCCGGCCAGGCGCACTTCGAGAGCGACGAAGCCGCCATCGACACCGGCGAGGACGCCCCGCTCGGCGCCGGCCAGCACGCCGTCGAAAGCCACATCGCCGGCAACCTCTGGCAGGTGCAGGTGGAAGCCGGCGCCAGCGTGAAGGCTGGCGACATCCTGGTGATCCTCGAATCCATGAAGATGGAAATCCCCCTCACCGCCCCGCGCGACGGCGTGGTGCGCGAGGTCCGCGTGCAGCCCGGCTCGCCGGTGCGGGCGGGGCAAAGGGTGGTGGTGATGGAGGAGGCTTGAGCTGACACCGCAGATGTTGCGAAGAGCCCCTCTCCCCAGCCCTCTCCCGCAAGCGGGAGAGGGAGCCGTTCGGAGCGGGAGGCAACTTCCGAGTCATCCTGAAAACTCATCGGTGGACCTCGCGCCGGACTGCTCTTCCCTCACTCCCTTCAGGGAGAGGACCGTCCGAAGCGGGGAGAACATTCGATTCATCCTGCAACCACGGCCTGTCCGTGGTTTGAACCCGACACCGCGCCGGACCGCCCTTCTCCCTCTCCCTTCAGGGAGAGGGCCGTCCGAAGCGGGGAGAACATTCGATTCATCCTGCAACCACGGCCCAGCCAGTGGATTGAAACCGACACCGCGCCGGACCGCCCTTCTCCCTCTCCCTTCAGGGAGAGGGCCGCCGAAGCGGGGAGAACATTCGATTCATCCTGAAACCACGGCCCAGCCAGTGGTTTGAACCCGACACCGCGCCGGACCGCTCTTCCCCCTCTCCCTTCAGGGAGAGGGCCGGGGAGAGGGTCTGCGCCCAGCACAGGAATCCCGACCATGCCCACCACCTTCGACCTCCGCCTCGCCACCCTGCGCGCCGCCTACCGCGAAGGCCGCGCCACGCCGCGCCAGCTGATCGCCGAGCTGCGCGACAAGGCCGCCGCGCTGAACCCGGACTACCACCTGTTCATCCACCTGCTGACGCTGGACGAGCTGGAACCCTACCTTGCCGCGCTGGACGACAAGTCGCCGGACAGCCTGCCGCTCTACGGCATCCCGTTTGCCATCAAGGACAACATCGACCTCGCCGGCATCCCCACCACCGCCGCCTGCCCGGCCTTCGCCTACACAGCGGAAACATCCGCGACGCTTGTGCAGCAGCTGATCGACCTGGGCGCCATCCCCCTGGGCAAGACCAACCTCGACCAGTTCGCCACCGGCCTCAACGGCACCCGCTCGCCCTACGGCGAATGCCGCAACAGCGTGCTGCCGGATTATCCGTCGGGCGGTTCCAGCGCCGGCTCCTCGCTGGCCGTGGCGCTGGGCGTGGCGAGCTTCGCCCTGGGCACCGACACAGCAGGCTCCGGCCGCGTGCCGGCGGCGCTCAACGGCCTGCTTGGGCTCAAGCCGAGCAAGGGTCTGCTGTCCAACCAAGGTTTGGTGCCGGCCTGCCGCACGCTGGACTGCATCACCTACTTCACCGCCAGCGCCGCCGAGGCCAGCGAGCTGCTGGGTCTGACCGCCCGCCTCGATCCGCAGGACGGCTACAGCCGCGCCAATCCCGCCTGGAACGAAGCCAGTGCCTTCGGCGCGCCCAAGCCCTTCCGTTTCGGCGTGCCCCGCGCCGACCAGCTGGAATTCTTCGGCTGCCACGAAGGCCCGGTGCTGTTCACCGACGCCATCGACCAGCTCAAGGCGCTGGGCGGCGAGGCGCATGAGATCGACTTCGCGCCCTTCCTCGAAGCCGCGCGCCTGCTCTACGAGGGGCCGTGGGTGGCAGAGCGCTACAGCGTGGCGGGCGAGCTGATCGAACGCGACCCGCAAGCCGTGCTGCCGGTAATCCGCGACGTGCTGGCGAAGGCGCCCGGCGCAACTGCCGTACAAACCTTCCGCGCACAATACCGGCTGCAGGAACTCAAGGCGCAGTGCGACGCGATCCTCGCCGACCTCGACTGCGTGCTGACGCCCACCATCGGCCGCCCGGTGACGCTGGACGAGCTGCACGCCGAACCGGTGAAGCGCAATTCCGAGCTGGGCTACTACACCAACTTCATGAACCTGCTGGACTATGCCGCCGTCGCCGTGCCCAGCGCCCTCATGGACAACGGCCTGCCGTGGGGCGTGACGCTGTTCGGCCGTGCCTTCACCGACCAGTACCTGCTCGGCGTGGCCGACGCCCTGCAGCGCCGGCACAACCTGCCGCTCACCGGCGGCAACGCCATCGCGCCGGCGTCCTCGGCCAATGCCGCACGCAACGACCGCGCGCGCCTGGTGGTGTGCGGCAT
>NZ_JBGLYK010000119.1:0-17183 GCF_047304025.1 Pseudomonas sp. Pseusp97
GGGGGTGGGAGTTGTTTATAATCGACTGGCGCTTGCCGGCTACCCCCCAAACACCGATGTGGGCGGGAAATCTGTTCGCGAGCAAGCTCGCTCCTACAGGATTCCTGTTAGAGGCCTTCCAGTGTCCGCAGCAGCACGCCCACCTTGGTCAGCGATTCCTCGTATTCCTCCTCCCAGTTGGAGTCGGCGACGATGCCGCCGCCGGCCCAGCAACTCGCCTGGCCGTCCTTCACCAGCACGGTGCGGATGGCGATGGAGCTGTCCATCTCGCCGCGCACGTCGAGGTAGAGCAGGCTGCCGCAGTAGATGCTGCGCCGGGTCGGCTCCAGTTCGTCGATGATCTGCATGGCGCGGACCTTCGGTGCGCCGGTGATGGAGCCGCCGGGGAAGCTGCCTTCGAGCAGGTCCAGCGCGTCCTTGTCGTCCGCCAGGTCGCCACGCACGCTGCTGACCAGGTGGTGGACGTTGGGGTAGGTCTCCACGGCGAACAGTTCGGGCACGCGCACGCTGCCGGGGCGGCAGCTGCGGCCCAGGTCGTTGCGCAGCAGGTCGACGATCATCAGGTTTTCAGCGCGGTCCTTCTCGCTGGCGAGCAGCGCATCGGCGTTGGCCTGGTCAGTCTCGGGCGTGTCGCCGCGCGGGCGCGTGCCCTTGATCGGACGGGTTTCCACCTGTCTGCCATGAAGCTGGATGAATCGCTCCGGCGACAGGCTGAGGACGGCGCCTTCAGGCAATGCCAGATACCCGGCAAACGGCGTAGGACAGGCTTCGCGCAGGGCGCGGTAGGCCAGCCAGGGCGATCCGCTGCAGGGCGCGCGGAAGCGCTGGGTGTAGTTCACCTGGTAGCAGTCGCCGGCGAGGATGTAGCCGTGCACACGCTCCAGCGCCTCGCGGTACTGCTCGCGGCCCAGGTCCGGGCGGAACGGGGCGGCCAGCCGGAAGGGCGGCAGCGCTTGGTCATCCCCAGCGCTTTCGAACAGCGCTATCAGGCGCTCCCGCTCGCTGGTTGCCAATGACGGGTGGAAAACCAGCTGGCTGCTGCGCTCCTCGTGGTCGGTCACCAGCGCCCAGCCGTACAGACCCAGGCGAGCGTCGGGCAGGGCGAGATCGTCGAGGTTCGGCTCGGGCAGGCGCTCGATGCGGCGGCCGAAGTCATAACCGAGATAGCCGATCATTCCGCCGACGAATGGCAACTGGCGATTGTCCGGCACCTTGGCCTCGCCCAGGCTCTGCAGGGCGGCTCGCGCGCGGGCAAAGAAACTCTTGGCCGATTCGTCGGCGGTCGGTGCCAGTTCTGCCAATGGCCAGGCGCTCAGAAGGTCATAGCGTCCACGTGTGGCAATGGGTCGACCGGCGTCCAGGAGTACGGCGCCGGGTGCGCGGTGGATCAGGGAGAAGCGTTCGCCCGGGTCTTCCTGGTAGGGAAGCGGGTGCAGGAAACAGTCAGGCATGGGTGACAGCGTGCAGGTAAATGAGGTGATCAGGTCGGCTGAAGGGTCGATCCTAGAGCTATTTCTTCAGTTTACGTAGGAAAAGCATTCTGATAAGAAGTGTCGAATCCCACGCGGACAGTGCTCCGTACCAACAACGATAATGACATAGGGATACAGGCCGTGGATGTAGTGCTCGAACCCGCAGCCGGCAGCCTTCTGCGCTCCAGATTAACACCCCCTCGGGTGCCTGCTGATTATTTGATTCGTCCCGAGGTCCAGAATGCCCTGGACCGACATCCTTATGCCTCGGTTCTGTCGTTCACCGCGCCCGCCGGTTTCGGCAAGACCACCGCGTTGGCGGCGCTGGCCGGCAGGCGTGCGAGCGAAGGCCACAAGGTCGCCTGGCTTTCCCTGGAGAGCGGCGACGACGACCCCGGCCGGTTCTGCCTGAAACTCATCCAGGCCCTGGCCACCGCGGTGCCGGGCACCGGCGAGGACGCACTGGGTTACGTGCGCAATACGATGCGCGTGCCGGTGGTCGCGGTCATGGAAAGCCTGCTGATGGATCTTTCCCGCGACGAGCGCAAGGTCCTGCTGGTACTCGACGACCTGCATGAGATCACCCATTCCGACATCTTCGCCGGCCTCAACCGCCTGGTGCAGTACGCGCCGCCCGGCCTCACCCTGGCCATCGGCAGCCGTTCCCAGCCGCCGCTGAACCTCGCCACCTGGCGCGCCAAGGGCCTGTTGCTGGAGATAGGCCAGGACGAGTTGCGCCTGTCCCGCGAGGAAACCCGCGAATACCTGGCGCGCGACGGCCTGCAACTCGAAGATAGCTGCCTGCAGTCGCTGCACAACCAGACCGAAGGTTGGATGGCGGGGGTCCACCTGGTCAGCCTGTGGCTGCGCCAGCAGCCGGGAGCACCGGAAGATCTCAAGCTGCTCAGCAGCGACAAGGCGGCGGTGGGTGATTACCTGCTGCGGGCGGTGTTCGAGCGCCTGCCGGTCGACGTGCAGGACGCGCTGCTGTCCCTGGGCATCGCCAATCGCCTGAATGGCGACCTGGCCAACACCCTGGCCGGTCGCCAGGACGGCCAGGCGCTGTTGGAGCACCTGGACAGCATGCAGTTGTTCCTCCTGCCGCTGGACCGCGACCGCCAGTGGTACCGCTTCCACCAGCTGTTCGCCGATTTCCTCCGTGCGCGCCTGCGCGAGCGCGACCCGGAGCGCTTCAAGCAACTGCATTTCAATGCCAGCCTGTGGTTCACCAACCACCACATGCCGACCCTGGCCATCGAGCACGCCTGCCTCGCCGAGGACCCGGAGATGCTCGCTGCGCTGGTGGACGGCTGCGGCCTGGAATTGATCAACCGGGGCCAGCTCTACCTGATCTCGCGCTGGCGCAAGCACGTGCCGGACGAGATCGCCGAGCGCTACCCGATCCTCGTACTCAGCGACGTCTGGACCCGCGCCACCGAGCTCAGCCTGCCCGACGCCAACCGCATGATCGACGAACTGCTGGCGCGCTGGGGCGACTCCCGCGGCAGCGGCCCGATGGGCAACCAGTACCTCTCCGCGCTGGCGGTGAAAGCCGTGCTGGCGCTGCAGAAGGACGACCTCGAACAGTGCATCACCCTGGCGCGCAAGGTGGAGAGCCAGCTGGGACAGAACTCGGCGTTCCTCGA
Source organism: Pseudomonas sp. Pseusp97 (assembly GCF_047304025.1). Lineage (NCBI taxonomy): Bacteria > Pseudomonadati > Pseudomonadota > Gammaproteobacteria > Pseudomonadales > Pseudomonadaceae > Pseudomonas > Pseudomonas sp. Pseusp97. Next base: position 3,119 of record NZ_JBGLYK010000119.1, read on the forward strand.
AGGCGCGATCCTGCTGATCGGCGCCTTCGCCCAGGTCATCCGCGGCCAGGCGGAACAGGCGCGGCGCCTGATGGGGCTGGCGCAACAGCGCAATCACTTCCTCGATGGCCGCTACCTGCACATGCAGCAGTGCACCATCGAGGTGGTGCTGGCGCTGGAGCAGGGCCAGGTGAAACAGGCGCAGATGCTCATCGAGCGAGTGCGCGAACAGGCCATGCCGCTGTTCGACAAGCGCTCCCAGGCCCTGGCGCTGCCGGCCATCGCCGAAGCGCTGACCGCCTACTACCGCACCGAACTGGACGGCCTGGAAGAGCGCCTGCGCTGGGCGCTGGGCCGGGTAGACGTGGTCAACCCCATCGATCTGTACGCCCAGGGCATGCAGTGCCTGGCGCGCATCCAGCGCCTGCAGGGGCGCGGCAAGGAGGCGCTGGCCACCTTGGGGCTGATGCAGACCCTGGCCTCGCGCAACCAGTCGTGGCGCTTCTTCGCCATGGCGGTGGGCGAGGAGATCAACCTGATCCTCCAGGAAACCGCCACCGACCGCTGCAAGCGTGCCGAGCAGCGGCTCAAGGCGATCGACTGGACGAAGCTCGCCAGCCACTACAAGCAGATGCCGTTCAACCCGGTGCTCTGGGTCCAGGGCATCAGCCGCGTGCGCCTGCTCCAGGCGCGCGGGCACTTCAGCGAGGCGCTGCACGAGATAACCCAGCTGCGCGGCATGCTGCAGCCGGGGTGGCACGGTCTGCAAAGGCTGCGCCTCGATCTGCTGGCGGCCCTGAGCTACCAGCGCCTGGGCTATCAGGAACGCTCCCACAGCCTGCTCGGCCAATGCCTGGTCGGCGCCGAGCGGGAAGGGGTGCGGAGCATCTTCATCGAGGAAGGCGAGGGGATTCGCCAATTGCTCCAGCAGTTGGAGTCCACCGAGCGACAACCCGCGCTGCAGGTCTTCATTCGCGGAATGCTGACCGTCTGGCCGGGGCAGGAAGCACGCCGGTCGCCCGAGGTGCTGGAGGAAGGTCTGACCGACCGCGAGCGCGAAGTGGTATGCCTGGCGGCCCAGGGACTCTCCAACGAGGAGATCGGCCAGCAGCTGTCGCTGGCCCTGGGCACCGTCAAATGGCACCTGCACAACATCTACGAGAAGCTCAAGGTGCGCAATCGGACCCAAGCGATACGCCGTGCCCGCGAGCTGAGTCTGCTCTGACATGACGACCCTGACCACACTGCCGCAGCAGCCACTGCCGCTGCTGCGCACCAAGCTGTTCCCGCCGCGCGCCGACAGCGATTCACTGCTGCCGCGTCGCGCCCTGATCGACCGCCTGTACGCCAACCGCCAGCAGCGCGTGCTGATCCTCAGCGCACCGGCCGGCTTCGGCAAGAGCACCATCCTCAGCCTGTTCCGCCAGCGCCTGGCGGAGAGCGGCGCGCGGGTCGCCTGGATGTCCTGCGACGAGGGCGACAGTGAGCCGCAGCGCCTGGTGCAATACCTGGTGGCGAGCATCCGCAGCGTCGAGGCGGACTTCGGCGCCAACACCTCGAACCTGCTGCAGTCGGACATGACCCTGCCGCTGGAAGGCATCATCGACGCCTTCCTCTCCGACCTGCGTCGCCTCGACGGGCCGCTCTACCTGCTGCTCGACGACTTCCACCAGATCCGCCACCCGGCGCTGGCCCACGGTGCGCGCTACCTGATCGAGCACCTGCCGGACAACATCCGCCTGGTCACCAGTACCCGCTATCGCCCGCGCTTCCTGGTGGACGAACCGGGCCTGGCGCCCTGGGCCTTCTGCCTGAGCGGCGACGACCTGCGCCTGACCCGCGAGGAAACCGACACTTTCCTCACCGGGCTCAAGGGCCTGGCCCTGAGCGACAGCGAGCTCAAGCTGCTGCACAAACGCACCGAGGGCTGGATCACGGCGCTGCATCTCGCCGCCCTCGCGCTGGCGCGCAACCCGGACCGCGCGGCGCTGCTCAAGGGGCTTTCCGGCACCGAACGCGACCTCGCCGACTACCTCGCCGAGGACGTGCTGCGCAGCCTGCCCGAACCGCTGCAGCAGTTCCTCGACCAGACCTCGGTGCTCGACGAGTTCTGCGCCGAACTGTGCAACGCCCTGACCGGGCGCCGCGATGGCCTGGACATGCTGATGCGGCTGCAGAACGAGCAGCTGTTCATCATCCCGCTGGACGACCAGCGCGAATGGTTCCGTTACCACCACCTGTTCGCCGAATTCCTCCAGGGCCGCCTGGCGCGCAATTCCGATCCGACGCCGTTGCTGCATGCCGCCGCGCGCTGGTGCGAAGGGCGCGACATGGCCGACCGTGCGATCAAGTACGCGCTGCGTGCCCGTGACTATGCCTTCGCTGCTGACCTGCTGGAGCGCCAGGGTGCCAAGCTGATCGCCGGAAACCGCGTCTACGGCATCCTCGGCATGCTCAGCAGCATTCCTGCCGAAGTGATCCGCGAGCATCCGGTGTTCCAGATCTTCTATGCCTGGCAGCTGGCCTTCGAGCAGAAGTTCGCCGAGGCCGAGGCGCTGATCGAAGAACTCAGCGTCCGGCTGCTGCAGGGACAGGGCAAGGTGCGCCACTTCGGCATGGCCGAGCTCCTTGCGGTGGCCCAGGTGTTGAAAGCGCTGGTGCTGCTCTACCAGGACAAGCTGGAAGCCTGTCTGAAGGTGGCGCGCCAGTGGCTGGCGCTGGTGCCGGGCAACCAGCCGGTGTTCCGCGCCAGCCTGTCGTGCATCCAGGCAGCGGCCTATGCGCTGCTGGGCGATTACGCCGAAGCAGCCAATGCCATCGGTGTCGCCCGCGATTGCCTGCGCATGGCCGACAGCGAATACCTGCAGGTCGTCGTCAGCATGATCGAGGCGCTGATCTGCAAGGAGCGCGGCGAGCTGGAGCGCGGGCGGACCATCGCCGAGAGCGCGCGCAGCCGTGTGGAGCGGGTTTTCGGCCGGCGCAGCCGGGTCGGCGGGCCGTTGTCGCTGGCTTACGCGGACCTGCTGTACGAGCAGGATCGCCACGCGGCGATCCTCGCCGAACTGCCGCTGGCGACCACCTGGCGCGACGTCGCCACCCCGGTGGAACTCATCAGCCGTGGCCAGCTGGTGATGGCCAAGGCGCGATTCTTCGCCGGCGAGGCCGAACAAGGGTTGGCCCAGCTCGACGAATGGCTGGTGGGGCTGCAATCGCCGGGCTACGAGCGGGTACATGCGCTGGCCATGAGCTGCAAGGTGCAGTTGCTGCTGTGGATGCGCCGGCCCAACGAGGCCGAGCGCGTGTGCCTGCAACTGGCGCGGCACCTGGACGGATTGAACGCCGAACGCTATGCCGATGCCCACGCGGCGCTGGTGATGGCCGAGGCGCGCCTGGCGCTTTCCGAGCGCCACGCCGAACGTGCGCAGCAGCGTCTGGAATCGTGCCTGGCGGGCTTTACCTCGCCCTATCAGCGCGACCGGCGGTTGCGTCTTTCGCTGTTACTTTCTGTGGCGTATTGGCAGAAAGGTAACAGCGAAAAAGCCTTCGCCTTGTTCGCCCCCACCCTCGAGGAAGCCTGGAACCTGGGCTATCGGCGCCTGTTCCAGGACGACGCCTTGTGGCTGCTGCCGCTCTGGGAAGCCTGGAAGGGTGCCGAGCCCAAGCGCGCCTCGGCCTGGCAGGGGGTGGCGGAAATCCTTCGCGAGCAGTGCCGCAGGCTCTCCGTCGATCCGGAGAGTTTCGATGAAAATCAAGATGTTAGCCATCGCGAGCGGGAGATCCTGCGGCTCGTCGCGGCCGGCTTGTCGAACCGCGACATCGCCCAGGCGGTGCATCTGTCGGAGGCCACCATCAAGTGGCATCTGCACAACCTGTTCGCCAAGCTCGGCGTGCGTAGTCGGACCCAGGCGGTACTCAAGGGGAAAAGTCTGGGATTGTTGAGCGAAGCTTGAGTCAGACGGTTGGTTTTGCGCCATCCCTTGGATGGGCTGGCAGGTTCACGGCGGGTCAGTAGCTTGGAGATCAGGACGCGAAGCTTCGTGCTTCACGAATCCATGCCCGCGGCGCCTAAGGAAGAAGTCGGGGGTCTGGAAGATCGGCAGCAGCCGGTCAACCTGCAGCGGGGTAGGACGCCCCTTGCAGTGCCTGGGGCAACCCCACCTGAACACTGGAGAGTTATAACAATGAAAATCAAGCAACTGGTTCTTGCAAGCGCAGTTCTGGCCGCTCCGTTCCTGGCACATGCCGACATGAAATCCATGGATGACGCTGCACTGTCCGGTATCACCGGCCAGGATGGCATCAGCATTTCCGGTACCTTCAACGCCTCCATCGGCGCTGTCACCTACAAGGACGCCGACACCAACGGCGGTTCCCTGGTCCTGCAGGGTATCCACCTGCCGAGCGTGACCATCGCCGACAACGCCCCGATGACCGTCGACGTGGTGAAAACCAACATCACTCCGGTCGGCGGCGGCACCGCCGTTGCCACCGAGCAACTGGCCATCGGCCTGCCCACCGTGACCGGCGACGTGACCATCGACGCGGTCAAGGTCGGCACCGGCGGCGCGAGCATCGGCTCGCTGACCGTTTCCAACCTGAACCTGGCCGGTTCGACCGTGAAGGTCTGGGGTCACTGATCCCGAAGGTTGCAGCGCAGTACCCCTTGCCGGCGCCTGCCGGCGAGGGTCTTCCAGGAATGACTTCCAGAATTTGAAGCGAGGGGTGGGATGTTCGAGATTCTGCTGGGAAGCCTGCTGGGCCTGTTCGGTTTCACCCAGGCCGTGGACACCAAGCCGCAACAGCAGGGCACAGTGAATATCTCGCAGCCGCTCACGCCCAACGGACCCTTCCGCGAGTCGGTCCAGCTCGAGCCGATGAGCCAGGTGCAGTTCCGCAACGTCATCCGCCAGGCCTACGACTACAGCTGCGGCTCGGCGGCGCTGACCACGCTGCTGGACTATTACCTGGGCCGCAACCTGGAAGAGCGTCAGGTCATGGAAGGCCTGATCAAGTACGGCGAGGCCGACAAGATCGTCCAGCGCCGTGGGTTCTCGCTTCTGGACATGAAGCGTTATGCCGCCGCACTCGGCTACAAGAGTGGCGGCTTCCGTGCCGAGTTCTCCGACCTGGACTCGCTCGAACACCCGGCGCTGGTGCCGATCCACTATGCCGGCTTCAAGCATTTCGTCGTGGTCCGCGACGTCTACAACGACCACGTCTTCGTTGCCGATCCTGCCTTGGGCAACATCAGTTTCACCCGCGCCCGTTTCGAGGAAATCTGGGACCAGAACGTGCTCTTCGTCATCTACCCCAGCGGCCAGGAGCCGAAAAACGCCCTGGAGCTGCGCGAGGCCGACCTGCGCCTGGTGGACGACCGGACCGTCAGCCTGCTGGCATTCCGCGAGTTCCCGGAGATGAGCAAGATCACCCAGAACCAGATTGGCGAAGCCGCCACCAACGGAGATGTGCAGTACATCCGGCGCAAGTGACCGCCCGATCGGCCCAGACGAATAAGAACAAGACCAGGGGATAGCAACATGGATTTCAAGGGGTTTGCGTGCGTTGCCGCTCTGGCCTTGCTGGCAAGTACCAGCACCTTCGCCGAAGAAGCGACAACCGAAGACGCGCGTGACGCGCTGGCCAAGAAGGACACCGATGCCGACAGCGCCAAGGCGCTGGAGCAGGTATTCCAGGCCGCCGAGAAGAGCTACACCCTGCTCAAGAAGGGCGAGCGCCAGCTGACCTACGGCTTCGACTACACCCTGATGCGCGACACGCGCCTGCAGGCCGTGCGCAGTGGCGAGAATGTCTACAGTGTGCTGGCCCAGAGCGAGGCGCAGCATACCTTCACCAACTCCTTCACGTTCGACTACGGCATCTGGGACAACCTGACCTTCAGCATGCGCCTGCCGTTCGTGGCCAAGTACGACACCGAGCGCGACATCCACGCCTACAGCCTGGGCGACGTCTCCGCGACCCTGCGCTGGCAGCCCTGGGCCGCGCGGCGCGGTCGGCCGGTCACCACGCTCTATGCGACCCTCGGCCTGCCCACCGGCGACAGCCCGTACAAGGGCAACGTGCAGGACGACGTGTCCACCGGCAACGGCTTCTACAGCCTGGGCGCCGGCGCCAACATGTCCTACGTGATCGACCCGGTCGTGCTCTACGGCTCGCTGGGTTACACCTACAACATGCAGGTCGACGACATCCACCAGAACCAGTATGGCGAGGAGCTGGAGAAGGTGGTGCCGGGCGACACCGTCAACTTCGCCATGGGCATGGCCTACGCGTTGTCCTACGACGTCTCCCTGGCCACCTCCTACCAGATGGCCTACTCGTTCAAGAACAAGTACTACTTCAACGACCGCACGGTCGAGGCGCCCGAGCAGACCAGCGCGATCATGAACTTCTCGCTCGGCCTGCGAACATCGCCGGACTACATCGTCAACGTGAACGCCGGTTTCGGTCTGACCGAAGACTCGCCGGATGTACTGCTGGGGGTTTCCCTTCCCCTGGATATCCAAGGCCTCAAAGCCCAGTAACCGACGAGCGACCACCACATGACTATGCGCATTTCGCCCCTCGCGGTGGCGATGGCAGGGGTAGGGTTTGGCTGGGCGACGTTCGCCAATGCCCAGCTCGCCAACGACCTGACCATCGGCAACCCCAAGGCCATGGCCATGGCCAACGCGGTCACGGCCGACTCCACCGGCATCGACGCGGTGCACTACAACCCCGCCGCCCTGACCAAGCTCAAGGGCCGCCAGACCCAGCTCAAGCTGATCACCGGGGTGATGGACATCCGCGCCGGCTTCAAGGCGCCGTCGGACTATGGCTCCTCCGCCTTCGGCCTGGACGACGATCCGGTGGCCGGCGAGAACAGCCGTACCCTGACCCCGACCATGTACCTGCCGGGCCTGGGCGGCATGACCGACATGCCGTTGCTGGTTGCGCCGCTGGCGGGCCTGTCGATCAATCCGCCGGGCTCCAAGTTCACCTTCGCCACCAACGTCTACGCGCCCCAGGCGCTGGGCTATTCGCGCGACTCCGACAGCGATCCGGCGCGCTACGAAGGCCGCCGCGTCTCGCTGCAGCGCATCACCTACTTCTCGCCCTCGGTGGGCTACGAGGTCAACGACGACCTGTCGGTGGGCCTGAGCATCGGCTTCTCCCACCAGGCCATGGCGCTGGATACCGACTTCCGCAACCCGGGCCTGCTCACCGGCCTGCTGCAGACCCTGCACGACACCACCTGCGTGCCCGGCGCCCAGGAAATCGTCGAGCTGGTGTTCAACGTCTGCGGCGGGCGCATCGGCCCCTACGACTCGCTGGCGAACCTCAAGCTGGACATGCAGCAGAGCCTGTCGCCCAGCTTCAACCTGGGGGTGCTCTGGGAGCCCTACGACTGGCTGGCCTGGGGGGCGACCTACCAGAGCGAGTCGCGCATGCACCTCAAGGGCAAGTACCGCGTCGACTACACCAAGGACTGGCAGGGCTTCTGGTCCGGCATGCAGAACTCGATCTTCGGCGCCTTCCTCAGCCCGTTGTTCCCCTACGGCAACGCCGAGGAAGAGCACGGCGTGGCAACGCTGAACATGGTCAACCCGGACAGCTTCTCCACCGGCATCAAGGTGCGTCCGTTCGACAAGTGGCAGTTCAACTTCGACCTGAAGTGGACCGACTACAGCGACTGGAACAACCTGGAAATCGAGTTCGACAAGGAGCTCGACCTGCTGCGCATCGCCAAGAACTTCGCGCCCAATGGCGCCACCGACCACAGCATCATCCTCGACCGTGGCTACCAGGATACCTGGAGCTACGCCATGGGTGTGCAGTACGACGTCAACGACCGCCTGCAGCTGCGCGCCGGCTACGAGTACCGCCCCTCGGCGATTCCCAAGGACAAGGCCGACGCCCTGGTGCCCATCGGCGATGCCGACCTCTACGGCCTGGGCCTGGGCTACCAGTGGGACAAGGACACGGTGATCGACCTGGGCTTCAACTACTTCGTCTCCAAGCAGAACATCAAGGCGGGCACCAGCTGCAACCTCAACTGCACCGGCATCGACAACCTGGTCTACAACCCCTATGCCGGCCTCGATGTCAGCACCACGGTGAAGGCCTACGTCTTCGCCATGACCTACCGCACCACTTTCTGAGGGCATCGACATGAACAGGCTGACCCTCCTGCTTTCCTGCATCGCCACCGTCGGCCTGAGCGCTTCGGCGCAGGCCGCCAGCGGCCGCTACCTGTCGTGGATCGACGACAGCGGCCAGGTGCACAACACCTTCGTCGACGCCAACTACGCCCAGCAGCAACGCCAGGCGGACAAGCGCATCGACCAGAGCGACCGCGCGCGGCTGATCGACCTCAGCGCCACCCAGTGGCCGGGCAGCCGGCCGGCAGGGGAGAGCAAGCGCCGCTACTTCACCTGGGTCGACGCCCAGGGCAACCTGCAGAACAGCTTCTACGCCGCCGGCCAGGTTGCGCCCGGCCGCGCCGACTATGTGCTGCCCAACGGCGATCACTCTTCCGAATACATCGACGCGGAGTCCTACGAGGACCGCGGCTTCGTCCGTAGCGAGAACGGCAACCCGTACTTCACCTGGGTGGACGACAAGGGCCAGGTACGCAACTCGCCGATCACCGCCGAGCAGCGTGGCGAAATGTTCCGTCGGGGCGAGCAGGGCGGCAGCAATATCGCCTTCACCGAAGGCCGTCAGATCGACCTCAAGACGCGCCCGAACAATCTGCCGGGGCTCGACGGCGCGGGCGAACAGACCGACGCCATGAAGGCGCTGCTCAAGGGCAGCGGCAAGACCCTGGACGACCTCTACGTCGACCTGCAGCGGCGCTGCTGCGACCAGATGGGCGATGGCGACTTCACCGAGCTGTCCTCCGACGAGCCGCGCTACGAGGAGCTGAACAAGTTCTCGCCGAGCTTCGACTTTCCCATGGGCAAGAGCTACTTCGTCGCGATGAAGCTGCCCAGCTCCCAGCGCGTCTATGGCCTGCGCGTGCGCAGCTTCGCCAACCACCAGGTGGTCTATCCGTCCCTGTTGTTCCTGGACGAGCACAAGCGCCCGACCCGTCTGGTGAGCGACGCGGTGTACAAGCTCAACCCGGAGACCTGGTACCGCTACGCCTTCATCGAAGGCACGGTGCCGGTGCGCGCCAATCAGGGCGAGCGCTACGTGCTGCTGCTCACCACCGACGAGGACCGCAGCCTGCAGACCCTCGACAACAAGCCCTACAAGCGCCCGCTGGAAGACCTGGCGGTGAACGAGGCGGGGATGAAGGTGCGTGAGCACGGCGATCAGGGCGGGTTCGAACTGGCAGTGGTGCGCTGATCCCTTCGCGCCAGATTTCTTGTAGGAGCGAGCTTGCTCGCGAACCGCCCAACACCTGTGTGACCTGGGAATCCGTTCGCGAGCAAGCTCGCTCCTACAGGTCTGCGCCAGGGCTCGGCTTTCGCAGGAGCAATTGTCTTCTTCTGATAGTTCGTGGCTTGGATTTGCCCTCTCCCTAACCCTCTCCCTGAAGGGAGAGGGGACTGGTTAGCTGCCGGCTGAAACCACAGTGTCAGCCGGCTCAGATAGCCCCCTCTCCCTTCGGAGCGGGGCGCGCAGCCAGGGCGGGGGAGAGGGCCTGCCCCGGCGCGATATTTCAGGTAGGAGCGGACCTTCTCCGCGAAATCCCCCGCGACGTCATCGACAGGGGCCGGTGACGACGGTTCCTGCTGCCAACCTACAGGCGCATCTCCGTGAAAATCGATGGGCATGAAAAAGCCCGGCATTCGCCGGGCTTTTTCATGGGGCAGGGCGCGTCAGACTTCCTTCGGGTGCACGTGGCCGAAGAGCTGCTGGGAGAAGCGCACGCGTTCTTCCACGGTCTCCTTCACGCCCTTGGCTTCCAGCTCGGCGATATGCGCCTCGACAGCGTGGGTGCGCAGGGTCAGGCCGCAGTCGTTGGCGATCTGGATGTTCAGGCCGGGGCGGGCGTTGAGCTCGAGGATCAGCGGGCCCTTGTCCTGGTCCAGCACCATGTCCACGCCGATGTAGCCCAGGCCGCACAGCTCGTAGCAGCCGGCGGCGAGCTTCATGAAACCGTCCCAGTTGGGCAGTTGCACGCCGTCCACCGCGTTGGTGGTGTCCGGGTGCTTGCTGATCTTGTTGTTCAGCCAGGTGCCGCGCAGGGTCAGGCCGGTGGCCAGGTCCACACCTACGCCGATGGCGCCCTGGTGCAGGTTGGCCTTGCCGTTGGACTGGCGGGTCGGCAGGCGCAGCATCGCCATCACCGGGTAGCCCATCAGCACGATGATGCGGATGTCCGGCACGCCTTCGTAGCTGATGCTCTTGAAGATCTGGTCCGGGGTCACGCGGTACTCGATCAGCGCGCGGTCGCGGTGGCCGCCCAGGGAGTACAGGCCGGTGAGGATGCTCGACAGCTGGTGCTCGATTTCCTCATGGCTGATGATCCGCCCGGAGACCGTCTTGTAGCGCTCCTCGAAGCGGTCGGCGATCACCAGGATGCCGTCGCCGCCAGCGCCCTGCGCTGGCTTGATGACGAAGTCGCTGCGCTCGCCGATGATCTCCGGCAGCCGCTCGATCTCCTTCTCGGTGGAGATGATCCCGTACATTTCCGGTACGTGGATGCCCGCCTCGATGGCGCGCTGCTTGGTGATGATCTTGTCGTCGACGATCGGGTACAGGTGCCGCTGGTTGTACTTGAGCACGTAGTCCGCGTTGCGTCGGTTGATGCCCATGATGCCTTTGGCTTCCAGGGCTTTCCATCGCTTGATCAGGCCGAACATGGCTTAGTCCTTGAGAAAGGCTTTGAAGCGGAACAGTTCGGTCAGGCGGTAACCGCGGTAGCGACCCATCGCCAGCATGAACGACACCAGGATCAGCAGTACGGCCGGGAAGGTGAACACGAAGTACACCAGCTCCGGGACGCGCATCAGGATGTGCGCCAGGGCGGCGGCGAACAGGGTGCCGATGGCGGCCTTCATGGCGTGGGCGGCGCCGCGCTCTTCCCAGGTGATCGACAGGCGTTCGATGCTCATGGTCAGGATCACCATCGGGAACAGGGCGACCGACAGGCCGCTCTCGAAGCCGAGCTTGTGGCTGAGCAGGCTGATGGCGGCGATCATGACCACCACGAAGGTGAGCACCACCGACAGGCGCGGCAGCATCTGCAATTTCAGGTGTTCCAGGTACGAACGTAGCGACAGGCCCAGCGCGGTGATCACCGTGAACAGGCCGATACCCCACTGCAGGCCGGTCTCGCGGAAGGCGAGGGCGATCAGCACCGGGGTGAAGGTACCCAGGGTCTGCAGGCCGATCAGGTTGCGCAGCACCAGGATCACCAGCACGCCGAAGGGGATCATGATCATGATCTGGAAGGTCTGCTGGGTGGACAGCGGCAGGCCGTACAGCGAGTACTCGAGGAAGGCCGCGTCGGTGTTCTCGTCCGACAGCTTGGCCAGGCGGATGGCGTTCATCTCGCTGCTGTTGAGGCTGAAGCTGACCTGGGCCTTCTTGCCACCTTCGATGGACAGCAGGCTCTCGTCGCCCAGCCACCAGATCAGGCGGTCGGCGGGCAGCCCGCGCTCGCCGGTTTCCGGGTTGAAGTACAGCCATTCCTTGCCGTTGTAGCTGCGCAGCCAGAGCTCGGGCTGCTGCGGCTGGTTGGCGACGAGGCGGATAGTGTGTACGCGCTCAAGCGGCACGTGGGCCACGGCCAGCAGGGTTTCGACCACGTGGGAGCGCTTGTCCAGGCTGGTGTCGCCGGCCAGCAGCAGTTTCACGTTATCGTCGTTGAGGTTGTTGGCGCGCTTGATGGCTTCGCTGACGAAGGTCTCGACGTCCGCCGAGTGCTGGCGGATGGGCGCGATCAGGGCCTCGGCGGCGATCTTGTCCGGGCCTTCCAGGGGCAGGCTGTCGCGGAAGATCGGACCCTTCTCCTTGGCCTTCTCGCTGGCGCCGGCATAGCGCTTGGTCAGCACCAGGCGGTAGTAGAGGGTCTGCTGGCCGTTGGCGCGGCGCGACGACCAAGTGACCTTGCGGTTGCCGTCGGAGCGGTTGATGCCCACGCCGTAGTTGTTGGAGACGAAGCTCTCATTGAGGCTGACGTAATCCTGGGTCAGCGGCGGTACGAACATCTGCACCTTCACCGGGGTCTTCGGCGTGGCGACGAACTCGACCTTGGCGTCGATGTTCCACAGGTCGTCGGTCTCGGCCTCGGTCATGGGGATGCCGAGGACGAAGATCTGGTAGGCGGTGATCGCGACGCCCAGCGTCAGCAGGATGGCGATCAGGACCTTCAGATGCAGGGTAAGAGAGCGCATGGGATTACTCGGCAGGTTTCGCTACGGGTTGGCAGCCGGGCTTGCCGGCAGCGTATTTCAGGCTCGGGTCGACCAGCGCGCCGAAGCGCTTGAGCGCGTCGGAGCCGATCAGAAGCGGGTATTGGAAGGCGCTGCGGTCGGTAAGGTTCACTTCGATGGTGCGCAGGGCCTTGCCCATGCACAGCTGAAGCTCGATGACCGGACGCGCGGTATAGGCCTTGCCTTCGTCGGGGTCGTAGTCGCCGTGGCGGCGCTTGATCTTGCTGATGCGCGCCAGGGGTTTCTCGATCGGCTGGCTGTCGGCGGTGTCGGTGGCCAGGTAGAAGCGCACCCAGGTTTCGCCATCGCGCTTGAAGCGCTTGATGTCGCGGGCGCTGAGGGAGGCAGTCTTGGCGCCGGTGTCGAGCTTGGCGGCCAGTTCGATGCCGAGGTCGTTGATCCGGGCGTATTCGTTCAGGCCATAGACAGTCTTGCCGGCAGCGGCGCTGATGCCGGGAAGCAGGAAGAGGCTCAGGAAGAGGAGCAGGGCTGTGGGCTTGAGTCTCATGGGCCTTGATGAGTGGGTGGCCGCAAAGCCTTTGAAGAAATGCCCCGGTCGTCACCCCGTGCTGCCGCGGCATGCCGGCCGGCGGGGCCTGGTGACGCCAGGCAATAGCGCGCCGAATTCTATCATGTGGTTTTTCGCTGGCGACAGTCGGTTGGCACGTTGGCAGGGTATTTGTTTCAGGCTCATGACAGGCCCGCGCTCGCCCGCATGCAGCCGGGCAGCTGCCGGATGTCCTCCGACCCTGTCCGACCGCCGCGCGGTCGGACGGGTTCAGTCGCTCAGTGTTTTTCCTCCTCGGCGGTGACCTCGGTCCAGCTGCTGTCCGGGTCGAAACGGCTCATCTTCTTGGCGATCCTGTCGCTCTCCGGCCCGAGGTTCTTGGAGAAGATCTCGCCGTCGTGACTGATCATGAAGCTCATGACACCGCTGTCGCCATACTTCACCGGCCAGGCGACGAGAGCGAACCCGCGGGTCATCCGGCCGCCGATCAGGTAGTCATAGGCGCCACCGGGGGCCGATGGGCCCTGGGCAGTGAGGATGCGGTAGTGGTAGCCATGCCAGCCGTCGCCGGGCAGTTCGTCGCCGAACAGCGGTCCGAGCGGGCTTTCCTCCCCGCCATCCTCCTCCGGCCAGTACAGCCCGTCGTGGTGCCCGTCGCTGCTGACGAACTTCTGCGCGTACTCGAGTACCCCGTCGCCGTTGCGGTCGACCTCGGCGTAGTCCATCTGCGCGTCGTGGTAGGCCTGCACGGCTTCCAGTGTCGATTCCTCGTTGCGGCCGATGCGGCGGATGCGGATTTCCTCGCCGCCAGCCTTGGCATTGAAGGCCCAGCCGTTCTTCTCGTGGACGATCGGCAGGGGCAGGGTCCAGGGATCGTTGCCGACCACCAGGTGGGCGAGGTGGGGGTTGTCCTTCTCGATCTGGTGCTTGTCCTTGTAGTGGGCGAGGAAGGCGTCCACTTCGTCCCGGTCGATGCCGGCGGTGGGAATGTAGCTTTGCCAGTCCTTGCCCAGTAGCGCCGCGAGGCGCTCGGGGTCGGCCTTTTCGGTACCGAGCGCCGCGATGAAGGCTTCTGCCGCGGCGTCGGGGGTGGGGAAGCTGTCCTGGGCCAGCAGGCTGGCTGGCAGGATGGCGAGGAGGGCGAGCGCCAGCAGGCGCGAGGCGATGGGCATGGCTCGTCTCCTAGCGG